>VBCL01000096.1:6360-22598 GCA_005888865.1 Betaproteobacteria bacterium
CGCTTTCCGAAGCGGGGCTGGCTCCCGAGCTCCTGAAGCTCGAGATCACCGAAAGCCACATCATGGAGGATGGCTGCGAAGTCATGGACACGCTCGAAGCCATCCGTCAGCTCGGCGTGGGTCTGGCGATGGACGACTTCGGAACCGGCTATTCGTCGCTGGGCAATCTCGCCAAGCTGCCCGTCGAGGTGCTCAAGATCGACCGCTCGTTCGTCGCCCGAATGCTGGACGACTCCGACGCAATGGCGCTGGTGTCGACCATTCTCACGCTGGCGCGAACGTTGCGGCTGAAGGTCGTCGCCGAGGGCGTGGAAACCGAACCGCAGGAAAAAGCCTTGCGCCTCCTGCGCTGCGACGAGATGCAGGGGTACTTCTTCAGCCGCCCGTTGCCTGCGGCCGAGTTCGCGGCACTGCTCGCAAAACACCGGCGTGCCATCGACGTCGAGGCCGGAGCTTCGCGCGCCGTGTTGGAGACAGCCAACGTCGGCTAAGGAATCTGGCACGAGTCCAGGCGGTCGGCGCTCGCGCGATCTGCCGGTTATCTGTAGCATCGTCGTATCCCGTCTCGCTTCGCGCGTCGCGCGCATTTCGCCGTGTCTCCGACAAACGCCTGCCTCGCCCTCGCGTCCGCGTTGCTTCTGTCGCTCCAACCGGCGTCGGCGCAGCCGGCGAGCGGCGATCAGGACATCCAGGTCGACGTGCAGAAGAACGGGGCCGAGCTCACGGTCCGCGTCGACTGCCCAGTGAAGGCGCCCGCCGCGCTCGTGTGGGAAGTCCTCACCGACTATGACCACATGGCGGGGTTCCTCACCAATCTCGAAGTGAGCAACGTGGTCACTCGCGACGGTGACAGGCTGCAGGTCTTCCAGAAAGGTCGCGCGTCGCACGGGCTGCTGAGCTTCGCCTTCGAGAACCTGCGCGAGATCCTTCTCGTGCCATTTACCGAAATCCGCTCGCACCTGATCAAAGTCAGAGGCAACATGCAGACTTCCGAATTCACGACCCGGGTCGTCGACGACGGAACCCAGGTGCACATTCTCAACAACGGACGCTTCGTGCCCAACGTCTGGGTCCCGCCGGTCATCGGACCCTCGGCAATCGAAGCGGAAACGCGCAAGCAATTCGACGAGATCCGGGCAGAGATCCTGCGCAGAAACGCGCGCTGATCCGGGCGCCGGCGCTCACTGCCGGTTCGCTCCTGTTGCCGTCCGCCGCGACGCCGTCGGCAACGCAGTCGCTCCATCCACGGTTGTCGATCGCGCGACGCGATGCGCGCGTTGATTCGCCGCGCTCGGTCAGCAAAGCGTCAGCTTCGGTTCAGGTCCGCGACAGGTCGCGAAGGTACCATCGGTTCGCGGGCGTGCGTGCCGGCTCCGGCGAAAATCAGAAACGGACGACTAGGAGGACTCCCATGAATGCAAGAAAACTGGCGACGATCGCGGCCCTGCCGCTGTTGGCAATCGCCGCGACCGTCCGCGCGGACATCACGAGCGACCTTCAGACGCCGGACGATCAAACGACCTTCGACAATTCTGCGAACTTGTATTCGCTGGCCTGGAGACACGCGATCGACAAGTACACCACGCTCTATATCGACTACGCGATGACCGACAATCACGCCGACGCGCACTACGATCTCGGCGCAGGCGGTCATGGCGTAACGACCGACTGTCACGATTCGACCCCGATGGCCGCATTCGATCCGACCACCGGCGGTGTGACCAACACCGGTCCGCATTGCTTCTCCGGCGGCAGGCTGCAAGGTGTCTCCGCCGGGGTGGCTTTCAAGTTCTAGCAATGTCTCTAACGATCCGGGCGGCTCGCCTTCCTCCTGCGCAGTCGCTCGGACGTCTTTTCGCGCTCTCGCTCTTCGGTCTCCTGTTCTGCGTGCGGGTGTTGTACGCGGGCGGGTTCGACCACCTCGTCGAGTACGACAACGGCGGCATCTGGAAGCGGAGCAACCAGCAGGTGCTGTACTACGGCTTGATCGGCGGCGAGATCGCCGGGGCGCTCTGGTTCGGCGGCGAGGACCGGCTGGGCAAGACATTCTGGCAGGCCATCGACTCGTCCGCCCTCGGTGGAGTCGCCAATGAAGCGCTGAAGCACGTTTTCACACGCTCGCGTCCAGCGCAATCTCCAGACCCGCATCTCTGGTTCCAGGGCGCAGGGCACTACAGCTTCCCTAGCGGCGAGGTGACCGCCGTCACTGCAATCGTCACCCCGTTCGTGCTCGAGTACGGACGCGAGCATCCTGCGGTCTACGCGCTGGAACTGCTTCCCGCGTATGACGCAATCGCCCGCGTCAAGGTGCACGCAC
The DNA here is from genome assembly GCA_005888865.1 of Betaproteobacteria bacterium. GTDB lineage: Bacteria > Pseudomonadota > Gammaproteobacteria > Burkholderiales > Casimicrobiaceae > PALSA-1003. The sequence continues at coordinate 8,678 of VBCL01000096.1, forward strand.
ACTGGCAGACCGACGTGCTGGCGAGCTTCGCACTCGGCAGTGCGACCGGTTACCTCGCCCACTCGCGGGACAGCCCGGTGATCCTCGGCGTCTTGCCGCACGGCTTCATGGTCGGCGTGCGCAAGCAATTCTAGCGGCATTGAGCAACGCCGAAAGGCACGATCACCCGAGAGGGTTGCCCTCGGGTGATCGGTCTGATTCGCTATCGATCGCGCCGGCCCAGTCGAGCCGGCGCGAATGTAACGAACTACTCCTGGAACACGAGAACACCACCGGTGGGTACGTTATCGCAGGTCGAGCAACCCCCCGGTGCGGTGCTGGACGAGAACGGCATATACACGCGATGCGTCACCGGGTCGACTCCGACGGAATGCGCGTTGTTGCCCGAGAACGCAGTCTGTGCGAGCGTCCGCGAGGAGGCGTCGATGATCCCGAGCACCGGCGTGCATGGAGAGGCCGCCGAGCATGATGGCCCGGAAGAAAGCCCGCTCTTGGTCCAGCGGCTTGCCGCAAGGTAGTAGCGGTTCGTCGGCCCGTCGAAGGCAATCTGATCACCGCCGCCAATGGGGACCGTCGCCCGAACCGTTCCATTGGTGCGATCGAGAATCTGTACCGTGAGCGGCTCGCCGGCGACACCTTGCCTGCACGAGACCGCGACATCCGTCCCGGGTCCCAGGTCGAGCCCGGTCGGATCGCAATTGCCCAGCGGGAAGATCTTGAAACCGTTCGCGGGCGTCGGAACCGGAAGCGTCAGGATCACGGGAGCGGCCGGCGTCCCAGTCTGCACGAAGGAGACCGGGATCACATCCACTTCACCCCGTGGGTTGGCGGTCGAGCCGTCGTTGTTGACCAGGAAGGTCTTGGTGCCCGTGTCGTAAACGCACGCTTCTAGGCCGGCCGACGCGGGGCCGGTCGCGCCGGTTCCCGGATCGGTGAACAGGAGCGTGGCGATGATCTTTTGCGTGTTGACGTCGATGAACGTCGCGAATGGCGGGCTCTCTCCCGGGCTATTGATCATGAAGATCTTGTGGTCCGGATCGTAGCAACCTTCGTCGGCGCGCAGCCCCGACGTGCCACCGATTGCGACCGTATTGACCACCGTGTCGCTGGACGTATCGATGATCTTCACCGAGTTCACATCGCCGACGTAGATAAACGTCGTGCCCGTGATGAGATTGAGGCCATCCGGGCCCGACATGTCGTTGTTCGCACCCACGCACGTGGGGCCCGTATTGCAGCCCGCGAACCCGCCGGTGATCTGTTTCAGGAACGTGTTCGTCTTGACATCGATCACGTCGACCGACTTGTTGTTCCTATCGGTGAAGTACATGCGTCCCTTGGCACCATCGACGGCGCTGATGTCGAACGAGAAATTCGTTCCGGGGCCGACGTTGGGTACAGCGATCACCTTTACGAAACCCGGGGTCGAACTCGAGCCTCCTCCACCACCGCAGGCACATAGGATCACACTCGCGACCAGTGCCAGACCGAATGCCGTGTACCGGATCATTGGTATCTCCTCATTGTTATCGCCTCTTGCGCTTATTGGCCGAACTGGGAACACTCAAGGGTGCGCCCGATCGCGGCAACCTGCTCCGGGCAAAACGATCGTACGCGCGCCTGCTGTCGTCTTGCTGACCAATTGCTGACGATTTGCTGACAAACGGGCGTCCGCCCTGAAGTCGGAGTAGGACCGCAGGGGATGGATCGGACACGAGAGGGGTATGCGCGTCCTGGTTGTCGAAGACGATTCGCTGCTGGCCCAGGGGCTCGTCCGGGTTCTTACCCGTGCCGGGCACGCGGTCGACCGGGTCGAGACGGGTCTGCAGGCCGACAAGGCGCTGCGTGCCGCCGCGTACGATCTGGTCGTGCTCGACATAGGGCTGCCGGACATCGACGGCTTCGAGGTGCTGCGGCGGCTGCGCTTGCGCCATTCGACGGCCAATGTCCTGGTGTTGACCGCGCGCGATGCGGTCGAGGACCGGGTCCACGGTCTCGATCTCGGCGCCGACGACTATCTCACCAAGCCCTTTTCGGTCACCGAGTTCGAGGCCCGCGTCCGGGCGCTGTTGCGAAGGGTTTCGCTGCCCGCCGGCGCGGTCTCCGTCGGGGGTCTCACCGTCCACGTCGAAGCCAAGAGTGTGCGCTGCAACGGCGCCCCGATCGATCTCACGGTCCGCGAATGGGCCCTGCTCGAGTTGTTCATGTCGAGGCCGGGTCGGGTGCTTTCCAAGGAGCTGATCGCGCAGCAGCTCGCCGACTACGACGCGCAGCTCAGCCCGAACGCGATCGAGGTTTACGTTTCGCGGCTGCGCTCGAAGATCGAAGCGGCCGGCGTGCGCATACGGTGCGCGGCGTTGGCCAGAAAGCGCTGCTGCATGTCGTTCGACTCGCGCAGCTGAGCGAGGAGCCTGTTCAACGCCTCGATCGCCGGGGCGATTTCGTCGGGGGTCCTGTGCTCGTCCAGCGGGTGCAGATCTTGCGGCGAGCGGCCGAGGAGCTGCGTTCGCACCGACGCGAGCGGCGCGAGTCCGCGCGCGACGCCCGTCCAGGCGACGACGAAGGTCGCCGTCGCGATGAGCAATGCCGGGACCAGCCCCGCCGCGAGGATTTCCCAGATCAGGCGATTGCGCTTGTGCAGGGTTTCCGCGACCTGCACATACAAGCCGTTATCGGATCGCACCGCGGCGACGCGTACCGGCTGGCCGCGATAGAGGCTGTCGAAAAACGAACGCTCGCCCGGCTGGAGATTCGGCGGCAGGTTGAGATCATCATCGCCCGCGATGACCGCACCGCCCGGCGCGCGAATCTGGAAGACAAGCGTGTCCTCGTGATCGTAGAGCAGCGCTTCCTGTGCCTGCTTGAGCAGCGCCAGGCGCGGTCCATCGCTATCCATCCTCACGTTGGCCGCCATGTCGAGGGCCGGGTCCAGCAGCGAGCGGTCGTACGCGGACGTGGCCACGTGCAACGCCACGAAGTACGTAAGCGCCGAAGCGCTCAGGACCAGGAGGAGCAGCGAAGGAATCAGGAACAGGAGCAGCCGCCGGCGGCTGCTCCTGTTCCTGATTCCTTCGCTGCTCCTCCTGGTCCTGAGCGCTTCGGCGCTTACGTACTTCGTGGCGTTGCACGTGGCCACGTCCGCGTACGACCGCTCGCTGCTGGACCCGGCCCTCGACATGGCGGCCAACGTGAGGATGGATAGCGATGGACCGCGCCTGGCGCTGCTCAAGCAGGCACAGGAAGCGCTGCTCTACGATCACGAGGACACGCTTGTCTTCCAGATTCGCGCGCCGGGCGGTGCGGTCATCGCGGGCGATGATGATCTCAACCTGCCGCCGAATCTCCAGCCGGGCGAGCGTTCGTTTTTCGACAGCCTCTATCGCGGCCAGCCGGTACGCGTCGCCGCGGTGCGATCCGATAACGGCTTGTATGTGCAGGTCGCGGAAACGCTGCACAAGCGCAATCGCCTGATCTGGGAAATCCTCGCGGCGGGGCTGGTCCCGGCATTGCTCATCGCGACGGCGACCTTCGTCGTCGCCTGGACGGGCGTCGCGCGCGGACTCGCGCCGCTCGCGTCAGTGCGAACGCAGCTCCTCGGCCGCTCGCCGCAAGATCTGCACCCGCTGGACGAGCACAGGACCCCCGACGAAATCGCCCCGGCGATCGAGGCGTTGAACAGGCTCCTCGCTCAGCTGCGCGAGTCGAACGACATGCAGCAGCGCTTTCTGGCCAACGCCGCGCACCAATTGCGCACGCCGCTCGCCGGCCTGCAGATGCACCTCGAGCTGCTGCTGCGCAGCAAGCTCGACGCCGAGCTGCGGGACGAGATCTCGGGCATGCATGTCGCGACCGTACGCGCGAGTCATCTGGCCAATCAGCTCCTGGCTCTCGCCAAGGCCGAGGCGAGCGCGGACGATTCGACCTCCTCCGCGTCGATCGATTTATGCGCAGTCGCGGACCGCGCGGTCCACGAATGGGTGCAGCGCGCCATCGCGCGCGATATCGACCTCGGTTTCGTCCTCGAGCACACCTACGTCACCGGAGACGCGGCGCTGCTCGAGGAGCTGCTCGACAATCTCCTCGATAACGCACTTCGCTATACACCCCGTGGAGGAGCAGTGACCGTGCGCTGTGGTACGGAGCTCGGTCACCCGTACCTGAGTGTCGAAGATACGGGGCCGGGTATTCCTGAAGCCGCGCGCGGGAGGGTGTTCGAAAGGTTCTACCGCGTCCAGGGCACGCCGGGCGACGGCGCCGGTCTCGGTTTGGCCATCGTCAAGGAAGTGGCGCAAAGGCATCGTGCGACGCTGCAGGTCGAATCGCGGGAGGGGAGCGCGGGCGGAACCCGCATCGTAATCCGCTTCCCGGCTGCCGCACTCGAAATCGCCTGAAGAATCAAGCGGCTCCGCGCGACACGCCGGCGCCAACGCGGTAGTTTGCTGCGCCGCGTGAACCCTGAGGCCGCTGGCGCATCTAATTTCTGACCGGCAGGCCCCGTCGAGAGTTTGCTTGCACCGTCAATCGCATAGCCGCCAGCTGCACGCGCACGACCTCGGTCGTCGTGTGCATGACCTTGTCCACGGCCTTCAGCCGCACCACTTCGGCGGGTCAGCGCTGGCAGCGCCACATCTGCGCGCCTTGCTGGAACTGCTCGAAGCCGAGGGGCACGACGTGGTGGCGCTCCGCGAAGAGCTCGCGCATCTGTTGCGAGCGCTGATGCGCGCGCGCCACGGCGGCTTCGGGGTCAACCGCGGGAACGCTCAACCCTGAGGAGAGCCGTCATGGGACAGCGACATGCCCTCGCCAATCCGCGCAGCGTTCCGCGCGGGGAGATCCGGCCCGGCGCCATCGTGCGTCTGCGCGATCCCGAGGGCCGGGTACGTGAGGGCGTCGTGCATCATCTCAACGCCTCCCACGAGCCGTACATCCTGCCGAGCGAAGCGCTGATCGAGCCCTTCTATGCGCACCCCGCCGATATCGAAGAAGTGCTGGGCTTCTACGCGGAGCTGGTAGCGCGACCGGATTCCGGACGCCCGCAGCGCCGCCGCAGAATGCGTCCGTCGAACCGCCGCCACCGGCCGCGCTGAGACCGGTTTTCGCGGTGCCGGGCCCCGCGTAACCCGGTGGCCGATATCTTCCGGCCCACCGGCGCGCCGTCTCGATCCGCCCCATCACAAACAGCCACTCGTCAATCTGTGGCACACATATTGCTGTCAAGACTCCCCGTAAGCTCGCTCCGGGGGAGAAGCGGTGAGGGGACGCTGGGTAGGGGTGCTGGGCGCTGCCGTTTTCGGCGTGTTTGTGCCGATGTTCGCGCATGCGACGCTGACGGTCACGCCCCTCACCTGGAACGTCGTCGGCCTCGACAGCAACAACCCGACGGCCGGTCCGAAGTTCTTCCCGGTCGGCGCACGCGTCTGCAGCAACGTTGCGACCACCAACGTGGCGGTCAACTGGAACTGGGACTCGGCGAACGCCAACGTCAACCTGCGCGCCGGGTCGCTCGCCACGATCACCTTGCCGACGATCGGTGTTGGCGCCTGCGCGGACGCCTACTTCGAAATCGAGGTGAATCAGGTTCCGGCGGCGTACGACACGACGCGTCGCTATCACATCACGGCGACTGACGGTTCGGGAACCGTCTCGTCGCCGACGCCGCGGGAGGTGTACGTCGAGCACCTGATCTCGCAAAACAGGAATTCGATCACCGGAATCAAACTGAACGGGGTGTCGATCCCGGCCGGCGGTTCGATGAATCTCGTCGTCGGCAACACCTATACGATCGAGCTCGATGGGGGCACCGCGACCCAGGGTTACAACCAGTTCGAAGCGTTCATCAATTTCCCGAACACCATCTTCCAGGTCCTGTCGGTCAGCACAACGTATTCGGCCGACAATTCTCCGTACGTTCCCGGGCCCGCGCCGATCGCCAGCGACAAGCTCTACGCGGATGCGTGCCTCTGGGAAAACAACCCGACCAGTCCGAACTATCGCAGTTGCATCGGCGGCGACTTCAAGGCCGGCGGCAGCACCGTCGTCACGACTTACACCATCAAGATCATCAGCGGTGGCGGGACCGCGCAGACGCTCAACAGCCTGCTCTACGACTTCTCCGGCAGCAGCTACCACTACAACGCCGATTTCGGTGTCGGCGCGGTCATCGCCAACATCATCGATCCGACAGCGCTGACGATTGCGAAGGCGTTTTCGCCGTCGCCTGCGGTTGCTGGAGGGACGTCGACTCTCACTTTCATCATTTCCAATCCGAATTCGGCGTCCGTGAGCGGCGCGAGCTTCAGCGATCCGCTGCCTGCGCTCTCCGGCAATCAGATGGTCGTCGCGACACCGGCGACGTATTCCACGTCGGGATGCGGTTCGCCGACCTTTGCGCCGACGGCCGGAGCAAGCTCCGTTTCGTTTTCGAACGGCAGCGTTGCCGCGAACAGCACGTGCGTGGTCAGCGTGCTGGTTGCCGTACCTTCGACGCCCACGAGTGGAACCTATGCGAACACGTCGAACCATCTCTTTGTAGGTGGCGTGGATAGCGGGCACTTCGCCACGGCGAGCCTGCCGCTGACGGCGAGCTCTTCGGGCACCGGTCTTTGCGGTGTGACGCTCGCGAACTGGACCGTGCCCAACGGCACGATCGCGAATCCGCCCGACCTGCTCGGCGGTGTTCCGACGATCCAGGCCGCGAACGTTTCGACCGCCACGGCGGCCGCGAACGTGTTGCTGGACACCGCGATCATCGCGTCGAGCGGGCAGAACGATACGACGTCGTGGGAGACCTTCGGCTACAAATCGGCTGGCCAGTACATCCAGTTCGTCGTCGACACGAGCAAGTACACCGGCGTGCAGATGAGTTTCTACGTGGCTAATCCCAGTCCATCGAACGGACCCACCAGTCTCGTGCTTTCGTATGACAACGGCTCCGGGTTCACCACCATCCTGACGATCGCCAGTCCCGCGAGCGGCTTTACGCAACACACCGTCGATTTCACGGGGCTCACCAGCACGACGGGCTCGACCACGTTCCGGCTCGCTGCAACGGGTGCGAAAAACGACAATTCCGGCGCGTCCCTGAACTACGACAACATTTCCTTCACGGGTTGCGGCACGCCGGCGAAACCTGCGCTCACCAAGTCCTTCTCGCCGAATCCGATCGCCGTCAACGGCACGTCGACGCTCACCTTTACGCTGACCAATTCCAACGGCGTCCAACTCACCGGCGCGAAATTCACCGACACGCTGCCCGGAGGGCTGCAGGTCGCCGGCTCGCCCGCTGCCAGCACCACCTGCACCGGTTCACCGACGTGGGCACCGACGGCGGGTACGACGACGTTGAGCTTCGGGCAAACAACCGGCGCCAACATTCCCGCGAGCGGATCGTGCACAGTCAGCGTCAACGTGACGGCGACCACCGCCGGTCCACACACGAACGTCAGCGGATTCATCTCGACCACCGAAGGCGGGACGAACGCCGGCAGCAGCGGCTCGGCCACGGCGTCGCTCACGGCGATCGTGCCGCCGACGATCGCCAAGTCGTTCGGCACGGATCCAATCCTGGCCAACGGGACGTCGTTGCTCACGTTCACGATCACCAATCCCAACGCGAGCGACACGCTGTCGGGAATCGCCTTCACCGACACTTACCCGGCCGGCCTCACCAATGCGAATCCACTCGTGCCCGCGGTTGCCAACGCGTGCGGTGGCAGCGTGAGCGCAAGCGCAGGCGGAAACAGCATCGCTCTGTCCGGTGGATCGCTGGCAGGCGGAGCGAGCTGCACGGTCTCGGTCCCTGTCACTGCCGCTGCGGCCAACACCTATCTGAACGTGAGCGGTGCGGTCTCGGCTACCACCGCCGGGGCCGGCAACACGGCAAGCGCCAGCCTGACGGTCGACGCGCCGCATCCTGCGATCAGTGTCGCGAAGCGGGTCGGCTTGAGCCCGGCGGGTCCGTGGGTCGATTTCCTGAGTGTGGCGCCGCTCACGCCGTTGTATTACCAGTTCACCGCCGAGAACACGGGCGACGTCGCGTTGAATCCCTTCAGCGTCAGCGATCCGACGCTCGCCGGTACGGCGGCCGATCCGGCGGCTTGCGTCTGGCAGACGACGAACTCACCCTCGACGCTGCCGGCGTTGCCGGTGGCGACGGCGACCATCGATCCGACCGCGACCTGCGTCGTCGGGCCGATCAGCGCCGCGGGCGGCGACCACCCCAACACCGCGACCGCGCACGGCACCTACAGCAGCACCGTCTACAACTCGAATCCGGGAAGCGCCGACTACATCGGCGCGATACCGGGCTTCAGTCTCTTGAAGCAGATCGCGGCTTCCGCCAGCGGCCCGTGGTCATCGGCGATGAACACGGGCGTGGGCGGCGACGTCTTCTACAAGTTCACGCTGGTCAACACCGGTGCGATCGCTCTCTCATCGATCAGCGTCACCGATCCGCTGGTGGACACCACTTCGTGCACCTTCACCGATCCGCTTCCGATCGGTGGCGCAACGACGTGCGTTGTCGGTCCGGTTGTCGCCTCGGGCGCCGCGAACAGCACAACGACGAATACGGCCACCGGCAACGGATTCACCGGCGTCGTGACCATCCACACGGCAGACTCGTCGGCAAGCTACACGATCGTGGTCCCGACCGCGGATCTGGCGATCACCAAGGACGATGGCGTCACGAGCGTGACTGCGGGCGGCAGCACCACCTACACGATCACGGTGACCAACAATGGTCCGGATGAGATCAGTAACGCGACGGTCGTCGACAGCGCGCCCGCCGGCATGACCTTCGGCAACTGGACCTGCACGGTGACCAACCCCGGGAGCGGCGGCAGCGTCACGACGGCATGCGGCGCCGCGAGCGGCGCGGGAGATCTCAACACCGCCGTGAACATGAAAAATGGCGCGGTGATCACCTACAGCGTGCCGGCGAGCATCGCGGCCAGCGCGACGGGCAGCCTCGTCAATACCGCCACGCTGACGGTTCCGGCCGGCGTGACGGATCCAACGCCGGGCAACAACAGCGCGACCGACACCGATACGGTCGCGGTCGCCGCGGACTTGAGCATCACCAAGACCGACAGCGCCTCGAACGTTGTGCCGGGCACGTCGACGACGTACACCATCGTCGTCGCCAACAACGGACCGAGCGACGTCACCGGCGCCACGGTCAGCGACACCCTCCCGGCCGCGATCGCGAGCGACGCCTTCACCGCCGTCGGCACCGGCGGCGCGTCGGGATTCAGCGCGAGCGGCACCGGCAATATCAGCGACACCGTCAACCTCCCCGCAGGCAGCACGATCACCTACACGCTGCTGGCGAACATCAACTCCAGTGCCACCGGCAGCTTGACCAATACGGCGACCGTGACGACACCCGCCGGCGTGACCGATTCCAATCCCGCGAACAACAGTGCCAGCGATACCGATACGTTGACACCGCAAGCGGAGCTCGCCATCACCAAGACCGATGGCGTGGCGAGCGTCAACGCCGGGGGCAGCGCGACCTACACCATCGTCGCGACGAACAGCGGCCCGAGTGCCGTCGTCGGGGCGACGGTCGCGGACACGGCGCCGGCTGCTCTGACGTTCAGCGCCTGGAGCTGCGTGGCGAGCGTGGGCTCGAGCTGTCCGGCAAGTGGCAGCGGCAACATCTCGGCAAGCGTGAACTTGCTAAGCGGTGGCACGGCGACATTCACCGTCGATGCCACAGTCGCGGGCAATGCAACCGGTTCCATCGTCAACACCGCGACCATCGCGCCGCCGGCAGGCGTGACCGATCCCAACCTTGCCAACAACACCGCGACCGACACCGACACGGTCGCCTCGGTCGCCGATCTCGCGATCACCAAGAGCGACGGCGTTGCAAGCGTGACAGCCGGTACTTCGACAACCTATCCCATCGTCGTCAGCAACAACGGCCCGAGTGCCGTCACCGGCGCGGTGGTCAGCGATATTTTGCCGGCAGCGATCGCGAGCGACACGTTCACGGCAGTGGGGAGCGGCGGCGCGGCCGGCTTCACCGCCAGCGGCAGCGGCGACATCAGCGATACCGTCGACTTGCCCGCCGGGAGCACGATCACCTACACGGTGAACGCCAGCATCGACTCGAGCGCGACCGGCAGCCTGGTGAACACGGCGACGGTGACCGCACCCGCCGGCGTCACCGATCCGAACCTCTCGAACAACAGCGCGACCGATACCGATGCACTGACTTCGCAAGTCACCCTGGTGGTGGCGAAGACCGACGGCAGCGCGACCTATACGCCGGGCGGCACCGCGACCTACACCATCACCGTCACCAACACGGGCGCGAGCGATGCGACCAATGTCACGGTGAGCGATGCGCTGCCTGCAGGCCTGAAGCTCACCGCGGGCGTTAGCTGCGTGGCCAACGGTGGCGCGAGCTGCGGCAGCGTGACCGGCGCGATCGGTGAGACGAGCTTGGGTACGACCGGTGCGTCGATCAGCGCGGCGCTGGGCAGCTCGCTCGTTTTCACCGTTCCCGTCGGATTCGATTCGGCAATGACCGCGAGCACGCTCACCAATACTGCAACGGCGACGGATCTCGCGACCGGTGCGAGCGCGTCGGACTCCGACAGCGATACCCTCTCGCCGCAAGTGACGCTGGCGGTCGCGAAGACCGACGGCAGCTCGACGTACACGCCGGGCGGCACCGGCACCTACACCATCACGGTCACCCACGGCGGCTTGTCCGATGCCACCAACGTGACCGTGAGCGATACGCTGCCCGCCGGCGTAACGCTCACCGGCGCCGGTGCGAGTTGCGTTCCGAACGGCGTCGCGAGCTGCGGTACGGTCACCGGTCCTGCAGGGGCGACGAGCTTCGGCGCGACCGGAGCGCAGATCGCTTCGGGAACCGGCAACTCGCTCGTGTTCACCGCGCCGGTCGCGTTCGCCGGCGGCATGACGATCGATCCGCTGATCAATACGGCGAGCGCGACCGACGTGCTGTCGGGCGCCAACGGTTCCGGTTTCGACAGCGACGCGCGCTCGCCGCAGGTTTCGCTGGCGGTCACCAAGACCGATGGCAACACGACCTACACGCCCGGCGGGACGGCGACGTACACCGTCACGATCGCCAACACCGGCTCGAGCGACGCGCTGGATGTTTCCGTCGACGATGCGCTGCCGGCGGGCGTGACCTTGAGCGCTAGCGTCGTCTGCACCGCCAACGGCACGTCCTCCTGTGGCACGGTCACGGGAACCACCGGGCAGGCGAGCTTCAATGCCAGCGGCGCGATGATCGTCGCGGGCGCCGGCAATTCATTGGTGTTTACCGTGCCGGTCGCTTTCGCGTCCGACCTGGGAGACGATCCTCTGGTGAATTCCGCGAGTGCAAGCGACGCGGCGTCGGGCGCGAGCGGCAGCGACTCGGATAGCGATGTGCGCGCTGCGCAGGCCGCGCTTACGGTCACCAAGACCGACAGCAGCGCGACGTATACGCCCGGCGGGACGGCGACGTACACGATCGTGGTGACCAATGCCGGGCCGTCGGATGCAACGAACACGACGGTATCCGACACGCTGCCGGCGGGCGTGACGCTCAGCGCCAATGCAAGCTGCGTGGCGGGCGGCAGCGCAGCCTGCGGCACGGTGACCGGTACGACTGGGCAAGCGAGCTTCGCCACGACCGGCGCGTCGATCGCCGCCGGCGCCGGCAATTCGCTCACGTTCACCGTGCCGGTTGCATTCGCGGCAAGCCTGACGAGCGCGACGCTGACCAATACCGTGACGGTGACCGATCCGGCGAGCGCAGTGCCGGCCACCGCGAGTGACAGCGATACCCTCGCAGCCGACGTCGATCTCGTGATCTCCAAGACCGACGGCGCGACGACTGCGGCGCCGGGAGGAACCGTGACTTATACGATCGCGGTATCGAACGCGGGCACGAGCGATGCGATCGGGGCGAGCGTGACCGACACCTTCCCCGCGGCCATCACCGCTGCACCGTGGACGTGCGTTGCGACCGGCGGCGGCACCTGCACCGCGTCGGGTTCCGGCAGCATCAGCGACACGGTGAACGTTCCGGTGGGCGCGACGTTGACGTACACGGTCGTCGCCGGAATCGCGTCGGGCGCAACAGGAACGTTGACCAACACCGCGACCGTCGCAGCGCCGGTCGGTGCAACCGACACGAATCCGGGCAACAACACCGCGACCGACACCGACACGATCAGCGGCGGAGGCACGCCGACGGCTGATCTCGCCGTCACGAAGACCGACGGCGTTGCCAGCGTCAATGCCGGCGGCACGACGACCTACACGATTGTCGTCAGCAATGCCGGCCCCTCGTCGGCCGACGGCGCCGTCTTTACCGACCCCGCGGCGACGACCCTGAGCGCGACGAGCGTCAGTTGCGGCAGCGCGAGCGGCGGAGCCTCGTGTCCGACGGTGCCGAACACCACCGTTGCGCTGATGCAAGGCGCAGGCATCGTCATTCCAACGCTGCCGTCAGGAGGGAGCGTAACGTTCACCGTGAACGCCACGGTCGCGACCGGTGCCACGGGCACGATCGCCAACACCGCCAGTATTGCCGCGCCGGTGGGCGTGACCGATCCGACGCCAGGCAACAACAGCGCCACCGACACCGATGCCGTTGTCGTGGTCGCCAATCTCGCGCTTGCCAAGACCGCTGGGAGCGCAACCTATACCCCGGGCGGAACGGCGACCTATTCGATCACCGTGACGAACAGCGGTCCGTCGAACGCAACCAATGTGACCGTCACCGACAATCTGCCTTCGGGTATGACGCTCACCGCCGTTCCAACCTGTGTGGCGACCGGGTCTGCAAGCTGCGGGAGCATCAGCGGACTTATCGGCGGCACGAGCTTTACTGCAACCGGCGCGACAATCGCAGCGGGTGCCGGCAACGGTCTCGTCTACTCCCTCCCCATCCTTTTTTCGGCGAGTCTGAAAGCATCGCAGATCACCAATACCGCTACCGCGAGCGCGCCGGTTGCACCCAGCATCGCGACGGGATCCAGCACCAACACCCTCAGCACCAATGCGCGCGGGCAGCCCGCGCCGATACCGGTCGACGACCGCCGCGCGCTTTGGCTCCTCACTTGCCTCGTCCTGCTGTTGGGCGGACGCTTGGCGCGGACACGCCACTAGACCCCTGCGTCCGCCGCGGCAAAGCTGCGTCAGGCGGCGGTCAGGGCACCGCTCTGATAATCGCGGATCGCCTGCTCGACCTCCTCGTGAGTGTTCATCACGAACGGGCCGTATTGCACGATCGGTTCGAGCAACGGCCGGCCCGCGAGCAGGATGACGCGTCCGCCCTCGGAGCCGCCAGTCAGCGTTACGGCGTCGCCGTCGGAGAGTACGCCCGCGCTATGCGTCGGCAGCCGCTTGGTCGCGCCCGATGGGCCGACGTCGACACCGCCTTCGAACGGATACACGAACGCGTGGTATCCGGCATGGATAGGATGCGTGAACGCCGCGCCCGCCGGCAACTCGATATCGAAGTACAGCGGATCGGTGGTGAGCCCCTGGATCGGACCGGGTGTCGTGCCGCCGTCGAGGACGAGCATGCCCGCGATCACCTTGACGCGGCCGCCACCGCGCAGGTTCACGACAGGAATCTCGTCGGGCTGGATGTCGCGATAGCCGGCGGGTTTCATCTTCTCTTTCGCCGGCAGGTTGATCCAGAGCTGGAAGCCGCGCATGCGGCCCTGCTCCTGCTGCGGCATCTCGGAATGGATGATGCCGCGGCCGGCGGTCATCCACTGCACGCCGCCGCTCTTGAGGTCTCCCTTGTGACCGAGATGATCTTCGTGCCGCAGGTGGCCGTCGAGCATGTACGTGACGGTCTCGAAGCCGCGGTGCGGATGTGCGGGGAAGCCGGCGATGTAGTCGTCGGGATTCTCCGTGGTGAAATGATCGAGCA
>VBCL01000096.1:22700-23288 GCA_005888865.1 Betaproteobacteria bacterium
CGTGTGGTCATAGTCCGATCGATATGCGGCCTGAGGGTCGGCAAGTCAAGGGGAGCGCGATGTCGTGGCAGATCGCCGGAGGTTCGCTCGCCGTCGCACGGGCTCGAGGCCGCCTCACAAAGCTCTGTATCATATTGCGATTCCCGCGGATGCAAACCGCCGCGCGAGTAACGAGTGCGATTCCGATATCAACCGATTCCAACGCTGCCACCCTTGGCGTGGTGCGCCCGCGTCGACCGGGAGAGCGATGCCGTTTCGGTGCTCCACGGCAGCGGGGTGGAGACCCGACCCCGGGGATTTGTGGAGGGGGCGTGGAATGATTCCTTTGCCTCGCTCAACTTCACCGACGCGACCGTTGTCTGCGGCACCGGGGGAATTCTCGAACATGACCGAGTCCGGTTCAGCGCGAGCACAGACCAATCAGGGCCGCTGTTCAGCGTCGCCAAAGCTGGTTCAGTCTATGTATCAAATTCGCCGGCTTTTGTGATGGCCGTCGCAGGGGAGCTACCCGATGACATCTATCCCTTCTACCCCTATGACCTCCTTCGCATTTTTCAGCAGGGATTGTATTGCCCGCACGGCCTGCTA
>VBCL01000096.1:23320-33366 GCA_005888865.1 Betaproteobacteria bacterium
TGATTAGCGTCGACCCGCGAGGCTCCGTTACGTTCGACACCCACCGATTATGCGAAGCGCCCCAAGACTACGAGTCTTATAAGAAGCTGCTGCTCGAAGGGGTAAGGAAAGTGATTGAGAACGCGGCGGATCCGACTCGAAGGCGACGATATCGGCCCTTGGTCTCATTGTCCAAAGGCTACGACTCGACCGCAGCAGCGGTGCTGGCTCGGTCGGCCGGTTGCACGGAAGCGTTCACGTTCATCGATACCCGCCAGGAGGATCCGAACCTGGACAGCGGGGCCGACAATGCGCAGTACCTCGGGATGACCTGCAAGGTCTATGGGCGCTGGCAGTACCTCGATCTGGACAGGTGCGCAGAAGCCGAGTTCGGGTATGTCAGCATAGCTTCCACTGCGCCGTTGGCGGTCGCGGAGGACCAGCTAGCGGGCGGGGTCCTGCTTGGTGGTGAGGCTGGCGATGCCGTTTGGCATCCGGAACGAGCCAAGGCGTGCGTCGAGATGACTCGACCGTGGATCAGACACACGATGATGCTCAGCGCGATCGAGTTCCGGTTGCGCGTAGGCTATTACATACTTTCGCCCGCATGCATCGCCGCGCGCCACAATGGCGCGATTCATGACATCGCAATTTCCGCGGAGATGCAGCCCTGGTCCGTTGGCGGGGACTACGACCGGCCAATTCCACGGCGCATTGCCGAGGAGGCTGGATTGTCACGGAACCGGTTCGGCACCCGTAAGCTCGCCTCGGCCCATAGTCACCTCATCTACCCGGGACGATTTTCGGAAAAGGCGCTGAACGATTACCGTCGCTTTGTAAACCAGCGCCACGCCCAGATCCCCCGTGACATCTACAGGCACTGGCGAACGCAGGTCCAGCAGCGTCATCAGCTATGGGACGCCATGGACAACCAATACCGCAATTCCAGTGCCCCTTCTCTACAACCTCACTTCGCGACTCCCCTCCGCGCCCCCTGGGATTTCATGTTTACGTTTCAATGGACGGTCGCCTCGATGCGGAGCCGGTATACGCAGACTGCGCAAGCTGCCCTCGATCCTGATCCTCTGGAAAGTCCGGACCGGCGGGGATTACCAGGCTTGCGAGTTCGCTAGAACGCTCGCGCATCGCGTGGGCGCGCCGACCGTGAATCGCGCTACCCCGCGGACAACGCGAAGCGAGCGAACTGCGATTAACGCGTTAGGAGAGCGCCGCGACGGCGTAAAGACGGCTCGTTCGCGGCACGCCGACGAGCGAGGATGCGGCGATTGCGCAGAATGAAGTGCTCGTGCCGGTTGGGCACGTAAGGCACGTAGAGCAACGGCATGCTGGCGATTTCCGGGGAGCGGTTGGCCTTCTTGGTATTGCAGCGCCGGCACGCGGTCACCGAGTTCGTCCACACGTCGCGGCCGCCGCGCGACACCGGAATCACGTGGTCGCGAGAGAGATCGCGCAACTGAAACCGCAGGCCGCAATACGCGCACAGTTGACGGTCGCGCGCGAACAGAAGCGCATTGGTGAGGCCGGGCGTATGGAAATGCCCGCCGGGAATGGTGCCCTTGATGGCGAGAATCGACTTGGTCGCGATCCGCGAGCGCGTACCGTTGCGCTGCCAGCCGCCGCGAAATTCACGCACGACGTCGCCCAGCGACCATGCGACAAGCTGCTTGGCGTGGTAGATGATCGCGTCCTCGAGCGCGACCCACGCCTGCGGCAAGCCTGCCATGTCGACGGTCAATACCAGCGGTTCCACTGCACCGTTCTCCAGCCCTCTCGGGCGAGCAATTCGTGCTCCATGCTACCGGGGATGGTCAGGGGCTGTCCAGAGGCGGGGTCAGACCACGCTTTCGACAAAACTAGGACCCTACTTTTTTCGCCACGGCCCCGGCGAGTTGCCCCGCCGGGTTTCCGCGACTACTGACCGCATGACAAGCATGCGGCGGCGATCCCGAATAGCCGGTTAGGAGGACCGCGCACAGCCCTCGCAATCGCCGTTTCCTCTCGCCTTGCGGCAAGAAAAATCCTGTTGGCGCAGACTACCTGCGTCAGTTTGCGGCGGCATGACCACGCTGCTACTGCCCGCCCGCGTCGCGGCACGCCAGCATCAGCAACTCGCGCTGCGTCGCCTCCGCGTCGGGATCGGCCTCGCGCGCCGCCAGGCGCACGATCAGGCCGTCCGCGGCCTGCCAGTACGTTCCCTCGCGGCCCTGGCGCACCAGCGCCAGACCGTCCCGGGCCCGCGGTGGCGCCAGTTCTTCCAGATGCCGTGTCATTTCGTGTGCCTCGTTGTCGTCAGTCTCACGGGTATCGGGCAACAAAAAAGCCCGGTACCTTTCGGTGGGCCGGGCCTTCGCTCTGGAGAGAAACGCTACGTTACGTATCGTCCCTCCACTGGCGCGCCCGTCCCGGCTCGCTTACGCCGTCGATGCCGCTCATGCCCTTCGAACATGTCGCAAAGCATCCGACCCCGCGCGCGCGGTACGCCGCGGCCGCCGGCAGCCAGCCTTGTCCGCCCGCAGGGGCGAAGAAGGTCCGGCGCGGCTGGAGTCGGTCGTTATGCGTCATGATCGACATGCAATTTTTTCGAGCTGTTACGAATGGTTGCCCGATGTGTTGAGTTGAGGCAATGTTAACGCCGCAGCCCTGCATAAGGCAAGAAAAGGACGCCATGCACGCGACACACGTTGGCGTAAATGCAACACACAGGCTCTGGCCAGATATCGACACGCCGTTCGTCCGATGTTTCGCAGCTCGCCGTTTGCACGAGGAGCGCGCGCGTGACCCTCGGTGAACGGCTCAAGCTCGTCCGCGGCACGACCAGTCAGAAAGCGTTCGCGGCGGAGCTCTCGCTTCACGAGAACACGGTGTCCAACGCGGAGCGGCGAAACTCGGCCACGCTGGAGTACCTGCTCAAGCTCGCGGAAACCCACAACATCAATCTGCACTGGCTGCTCACCGGACATGGTCCCATGCGCGTCGGCGAAGCCGACGGCTCGCTGCTCCAGGAGAAAGTCCATCTCGCCCTGGCGGAAGCGCTTCGTGTGGCGTACGGGTCGCGCTATGCCGCGGTGCCGCTGGAGACCCGGGCGCGTGCCATGCGAGCCGGGGCGAGCTATCTGCGCGCGATCGGCGTGAGCGAGGACACGCTGCCCGACCCTGACTCGCTGGCGAAGCTGCTCCGGCTCACCATCGAGGTGATGCGTCACGCCGGCTGAGGGCCCTTCGCTCATGTCAACAATGCGCAGCATCCGCCGGTGGACCGGCATCTTGGTAATCGCGCGCGCCGCGACGTTGGCCGGGGCGCAACCGGTGACCGTCATCGAATATTACAATCCCGCGCTCGATCACTATTTCATGAGCTCGTTGCAACCCGACATCGATGCGCTCGATTCGGGCCATTTCTTCGGCTGGTCTCGGACGGGGCTTACGTTCCAGGCGTTTGCAGATCCCGCAAGCGGCGGACCGGGTGCGAATCCGGTGTGCCGCTTCTATATTCCGCCACCGGCGGACTCGCACTTCTTCTCCGCGTTCACGAACGAGTGCGCGGCGGTGCTGGCGAAAATCCAGACCGATCCGAACTACCGCAACTTCGCTTACGAAACGCCGAGCGCGTTTTACATCGCGGTGCCGGACATCGCGACCGGTGCGTGCCCCGCCGGAACGATCCCGGTCTACAGGGTGTGGAACCAGCGCGCCGATTCCAACCATCGCTATACGGCCGACCCGGCAACCCGCGCGCTCATGCTCGCCAAGGGCTATGCGCCCGAGGGCTACGGCCCGGACGCGGTGGTCATGTGCACACAAGGCGCGACGAAGGGCGACACGTCAGTGCGAGTCTCCGGCTTTTCGCCGTTCGCGCTCGGCTGCGATGGCGTCGCGGCGACCGCCACGCTGTACCGCGGCGCCGAAGTCGAGCCGATGCTCGCGCGCGATCCGTTGGATGCCAACCATCTGATCGGCGTCTGGCAGCAGGATCGCTGGGCCGACGGCGGCGCCGCCGGCAACCTGACGGGCGTTTCTTTCGACGGCGGGCGCACATGGTCGCGAACCCAGGCCCCGATGACGCGGTGCACCGGCGGCAATGCGGCCAACGGCGGCGACTATCCACGCGCCAGCGACCCATGGGTCACGATCGCGCCCGACGGCGCCGCCTATCAGATCGCGATCGCCTTCGGCGGCGGATTGTTCCAACCCAATTCGTTCGGCGCCGTGCTGGTAAGCCGCTCTGCGGACGGCGGGCGCACCTGGGGTGCCGCGACGACGCTGATCCGTGACGGCATCGCCGCGTTCAACGACAAGGAATCGATCACCGCCGATCCGACCAACGCCAATTTCGTATATGCGACCTGGGAGCGCCTGGTCGGCGGTGAGAACGGCCCCGCCCCGACGTGGTTCGCGCGCACCGCCAACGCCGGCGCGAGCTGGGAACCCGCGCGGGAGATCTACGCTCCGGGCGGGAATGATTCGACCCTCAACAATCAGATCGTCGTGCTTCCCGACGGAACGCTGGTGCTCTTTTTCTCGGAATTCGACACCATCGGCAACGCCACCACGGTGCTGCTGCGCGTGATTCGTTCTCCGGACATGGGCGCGACCTGGTCGGCGCCGATCACCGTCGCGCAGTCGCTCTCGAGAGGCGCGAGAGTACCCGAGACCGGAACCCCGATCCGCGACGGCGCGAACCTCGGATCCATCGCCATCGGCAGCAACGGCCTGCTCGCCGTCGCCTGGCAGGACGCGCGCTTCTCTGGCGGCGCGCGCGACGGCGTCGCGTTCTCGCGCTCCGCGGATGGTGGCCTGACCTGGAGCACCCCGGTGCAGATCAACAGCGTTCCGGGCGTGCAGGCGATCGTGCCCTCGATTGCGGTTCGCGATGATGGGCTGATCGGCGTGACGTATTACGACTTCCGCAGTCACGTGCCGGGCGCGGCGACGCTCGCCACCGACACGTGGCTCACGACGTCGATCGATGGCACGACTTGGAACGAGAGCCATGTGACCGGGCCGTTCGATTTCACGACCGCGCCGTTTGCCGAGGGCCTGTTCCTCGGCGACTACCAGGCGCTGGGCTTCGTCGGCAGCACTTTCGTGCCTTTCTACGTAGCGACCAATGCCGCGAGCCCGACCAATCTGACCGATGTATTCGCGACACTGCGCACGACGTCGGTGGTCACGGCGTTGCCGGCCGAAGCCGCCAGGGAGGCGCCGATCGTGCGCACGACGCGCGCAGCCAGCGCGCCGCCGCTACCGATGACGCCGGAATTGGAGAAGGCCTTGAGCGACTCGGCCCAACTGACGCTTAGGCGGCGCCTTCCCGGACGCACGCCGCCGGCGAGCGAGTGACCTCACCCGCGGTCGTACACCGCTTCGTTGGCGGGGAGCCGGAGCTTCGGCTTGTGCTCATCGGCGAATACCGTGGCGACGTCGAGCGTCTCGCGCACGCCGAGGTCGGCGCCATGCCGGGCGATGAACCGCTTGGCCGCCGAGCGGCCCTCACCGTGCAGACGCTGCAACCAGGCGAGTGAACGCTCCATTGCCGAGCCCTGTTCGAGCAGTGAGCGCGGCGGCGGGCCTATGCGGTGCAGACGCAGATCGAGCACGCTCGCGCCGCCGTCTCCGCGCGCAGCGACCGAACGCATCGCCGAAATCGCCTGCATTTCCGCGACCAGGCTCGAGTTGAACACGATTTCGCCGATCCGGCGCCGGATCGACGATGCGTCGCGCGGCACCGCATCGGCGCCGTCGGGTACGAGCTGAACCACGATCAGGTCGCGGGCGACACCGCTGTGGATCATCGGCCACAACGCCGGGTTGCCGAGGTATCCGCCGTCCCAGTACGGTTCGCCGTCGATCTCCACCGCCTGGAAAAGCTGCGGCAAGCACGCCGAGGCGAGCAGCGCGTCGATGGTCATCGCCTCGTTCGAAATAACCCGCGGCAGGCCCGTCTTGACATTGGTGACGGTGACGAACAGCGCGGGTGCGGACTTGCTGCGGATCGCGTCGATGTCGACGTGCGCGGCGATCGCGTCGCGCAGCGGATTGATCCCGAGCGGATTGGCGTTGTACGGCGAGAGCGCACCGGTCGACACGAGCCATGCACCCATCGACTCTCGCCATGTGCGCTCGACAGGGCCCCAGACCTCGCGCCCGAGATCGGCGACTGCGGGGCACGCGATCCCCAGCCAGAACGCGGAGAGCGCCTCGCGCGCCTGCGCGGGCGAACCCTTCGCCAGCGCTCCGGCGACGATCGCTGCGTTGATTGCGCCAGCACTGGTGCCGGAGAGTTGGGCCACGGCGATGCTGCGGCTTGCCAGCACGGCGTCGAGCACACCCCAGGTATAGGCACCCCACGACCCACCGCCCTGGAGCGCGAGCCCGATCGGCTTGCGCGTGGGGTGGAGGCGGGGCTGAAGTCGAACCACAGGAGCTGTCATAGGTCCACGGTCGACCGGGCTTGTGGCCCGGACGACAGCCTTTCATCGGGGTACGCGATTGCTACGGTGGGCCGCCGCGCCTAATGCCACTGCGCTGCGCCAAGGTCTTGAATTTTTTGCGAAATCGCTTACCTATTGGTTGAGCTAGTAGGTCCACAAGTTCCCAGATATGTGGCATTGCACCAAAGCACAATACCCACAAGGAACCGTCGAATCCAATAGGAATTTCTGAAGCTTGCGATCGGATGCCCAAATGGAACCATACTGGAATGGTGCATTGCACCATGGATTCAGCCCCCTGGGCAGGCCGCCGATCTACCTTGTGACCCCGCGACAGGGGACAGGTAACTTCGGGCGATTCGAGGCTTGCCGGGCTGGATGACCCGCAGGATGTGGCTTGAGGTTCCTTAAACCACCCGGCGCAACATCTTCGGCTCGGGCACGACGGCGGTCCACGCCGAGTCCCGCATCCAGGCTGGAATTTCCGTCCCGCCCAGCGGGCGGCTGAGCCAGTAGCCCTGCGCCATATCGCAGCCCAGGGCGCGCAGCTGTTCGAAGGTGGCCTCGTCCTCGACGCCTTCGGCGACCACCGCCAGGCCCATGTTGTGCGCGAGGTCGATCGTCGAACGCACGATGACCGCGTCGCTCGGGTCGCGCGCCATGCCGATCACGAAGGTCTTGTCGATCTTGAGCTCGTGCACCGGCAGATGGCGGAGGTAGGACAGCGACGAGTAGCCGGTGCCGTAATCGTCGATCGCGAGCCTGCAGCCAAGCGCGCTCAGACGCTTCATGTTCCCGATCGCGTGGGCAGGGT
Organism: Betaproteobacteria bacterium; assembly: GCA_005888865.1. Taxonomy (GTDB): domain Bacteria; phylum Pseudomonadota; class Gammaproteobacteria; order Burkholderiales; family Casimicrobiaceae; genus PALSA-1003. Next base: position 30,566 of record VBCL01000096.1, read on the forward strand.
CGTCCAGGATCGCGCTCTCCGTGATCTCGAGGGTGAACCAGCTGGCCGCGCAGAAGTTCTGTTCCAGCATCTCGTGGAAGCGCTCGGGCAATTCGGCGTCCATGAGGTCGCGCGCCGACAGGTTGACCGACACGTTCATCGGCAGGCCCGCGGCACGCCACGCGGCACATTGCTGGACCGCATGCGCGAGCACCCATCGCGTGATCGCCCGGATGTAGCCCGTATGCTCCGCGAACGGGATGAATTCCAGCGGCGAGACGATGCCTCGCGTCGGATGCTGCCAGCGCACGAGCGCTTCAACGTAGTTCTCGCCCGAACTGCCGAATGGCACCTTGGGCTGGTAGACCAGAGTCAGTTCATTGTCGTCGACCGCCTGCCGCAGATCGCTCATGAGCGACAGGCGCTCGCTACTGTGCTGGTCGCAGCGATCGTCCCAAACCGCGACACCGAGATTCTTTCGCTTCGCCTCGTACATCGCGATGTCCGCGCGGCGCAGGAGCGTCGCACTTTCGCTGCCGTGTTCCGGGAAGGCGGCCACGCCGATGCTCGCGCGCACGTCGACCAGATGCCCGCTGAGCGTCATCGGCGACTCGAGCACCTGCAGGATTTCCTTTGCGACGAATTCGGCGTCGGCTGCAGTCGAGCTCGGCAGAAGGATCGCGAACTCGTCGCCGCCCAGGCGGGCGACCGTCTCCGCGGATCTCCCCACGACGCTTTGCAGGCGCACGGCGACTTCGCACAGCAGCATGTCGCCAATCGGATGGCCCAGCGAATCGTTGACGTCCTTGAAATGATCGAGGTCCATGAGCAGCACTGCAACCGGCGTGGAAAGCCGTGCGCCCGACGCGAGCTGCTGGTCGAGGCGCTCGGAATACAGCGCGCGATTAGGCAGCGCGGTCAGGGTGTCGCGATACGCGAGATCCATGATGCGCGATTCGCGCGCGACCAGGCCTTGCTGCATCGTGCGGAACGCGTCGGCGAGCGCGCCGATCTCGTCCTGTCGCCGCGACGCAGGCACGGTCGAATAGTTGCCGGCGGCGATCCGGCGCGCCACGCGCGCGAGCTCGCGTACCGGCCGCACGATGCCGCGCGCGATCATCAGGCTGGCGAGGATCGAAACCACGACCGCGAGCACCGTAATCATCGCGAGCTGGCGTTGCAGACGGCGGAAAGGCTCCAGGGCGGAGGACAGCGGCTGCTGCAATACCGCGATGACCGATTCGGTGGCGCGCGAAGGCAGTGTGCGCACGCGCGTGACCGCTGCGTCTGCGTAGAGCGCATTGCCGGCGCCGTCGATCGCTGCGAATCGATCCGCCGCAACCTCCTGCAACAGCGCGGCGCGGTCGGCATCGATCAGCGTGCTTGCCTGTAACTCCCACTCGCCTTCGCCCTGGCGGCTCAGGAACGAAATTTGTAGATTGGTGAGGCGATTCAAGTCGCTCGCCAAGGCGTCGTCGACTTTGACCCCAACCGCAACCCACGCGATCGGCAGCGGCGCCAGCACCGGCACCAGGACCAGTTGATAGAGACGGCCGCGGAGAAGCACCATGGCCGTCGCCTGGTGCGAGGCTTCGGCGCTCGCGAGAAGCGTCGGAAACGCGAACGCGTTCCCGGCCGCAGCGTCGAGCGTGTCGGCGAGCACGCGCTGGTCGAGGCCGACCAGCATCATCAGATCGGCGTCGATGCGCTTGCCATGATTCACGAGCGCCGACCGTATCGTGTCGGCGTCTTCGGTCGCGATCGCGCCGCGAAAGGCGTAGTCCGCGGACAGCAGGCGCGCTCCCTGGAACAGGCGCTGCGTGTACTGATCGAGCAGCAGGTCGACGACGCGCGCACCGCCGACCAGCTCATCGCCGACGCTTTTGCGGGCCGCGGCAACGCCGACCGTATTGATGAGCACGAATCCACCGACCTGCACTGCGATCATCAGCAGGAGGAACAGAGCGAGAATTCGGGTCTGTAGACTGCGCGCGAGCATCGGAAGCGAGGGTTGAGCGTACCTGCTAGCGTCGCGGACGCAGGTCGCGGTCGAATGAAACCGCGCCGGCGCAGGTAAGGAGCCCGCGGTGATGATTCGGGGGCAGACTCATCGGCGCTGCCACGCCGGGGCCAATGGGTGCGCTGATACGTGACGCGGATCGGCCAGCCTGCCCTTGCGCAGCCGGAGCGCCCGGCGAGGTCCTTGCGATCCCCACCACGGAACGCGCGAGACCCGCATCGCACATCGCACGCGAATGCCCTGAAAACTCAATGATTTGGAGCACAGCTCGAATTCTCCATCGTGGTGCCGTCGCGGGTCTTGATCCGCGCTGGCATGCGCGGGCAAGACGTAAGCAAGTTTCTTGCCGGTCTGTTGTAGACTGCATTCCGCCTCTCACAGCCACGGCCATGCGGTCCCCGCTGAGCAAACGCAACGCCGAACGAAACTGCGAACGCGACTGCGCGCGCTCCTGCGCATGCATCCGCGTGCGCGTGTGCCGCGCGGCATGCGCACTGATTGTGGCGTGCGCGAGCAGCGCATCGAACGCGACCTGGCAATTCGACGTCGATGCGGGATCGCTCTACGACAGCAATCTCACGCGGGCCTACGAGCCGGCGGATATCCGCGCCGATGCGGCGTTCACGCTCGACGCCGCAGCCGGATCGTTCTGGGCGTTGTCCGGCTCCGACGGCCTCACGCTCACGGCCGATGCCCGGACCGAGGCTTATCACCGCTTTCACGGACTCAACGTTCTGGGCATCGGCGCGAGCGGCGTTTACAAGCACAAGTTCGGCGTCGGCTACGCCGCGCCATGGATCGC
>VBCL01000096.1:33411-36891 GCA_005888865.1 Betaproteobacteria bacterium
CGACAGCCATCGACTCGACCTCCGCGCGGAACTCGGTAAGCGGTTCGCGCCTGAATTCGACGCCGCGTTCGGCGGGAGGTACGATCGACGCTACGCCCGGAACGACGAGCCCGTTGTCCCGGGGATTTCCGGGAAGGTTTTCGACCTCCATGGCCAGAGTGTCTATGCCCGTGCCGGCTATGCGATCACCGAACGGCTGCTGCTCGGCGTGGAGCTTTCTGCGCGCCGCGGCGACGTCGTCGCGACCACGCGGCCCGACTTCGATATCTTCGTGGTCTCCGATGCGATCGCTGCCGATCCTACGTTTGGTCCGGGGTTCTTTGCCTACCGCCTGCGCGGAACGACCGACACCGCGAAAATCTCCGCGAGCTGGGCGCTCGACCAGCAGTCATCGCTCAACGTGACCTATGTCGAGGAACGCACCGACGCCGCAGGTGGCGTCTACTACCGCAGCCACAGCGCCAATCTGGTGTACGCGTGGCGCTATTGATGGAACGTATCTCGATGCGCGCTGTCCTGCTTTACGCCACGTTGGCGCTCGCCGTCGGCGTCGTGCGCGCGCAGACCGCCGAGATCACCGCCTCGGTGACTGACGATCAGGGTCGTCCAGTAGAGGACGCGGTCGTTGTCGCCGTTCCAATCGACGGGCGCGCGCGCGTGCCGCCACGCGCCCGCGAAGGCATCGTCGACCAGGTCGATCAGGAGTTCGTGCCTAAGGTGACCGCGGTCCTGGTCGGCACGCCGGTGAGGTTCCCGAATCACGACAACGTGCGCCATCAGGTTTACTCATTCTCGCCGGCGAAACGCTTCGAGCTGCCGCTCTATGCGGGCAGTCCCGCGGAGCCGGTCGTGTTCGACAAGCCGGGCGTGGTCGTACTCGGCTGCAACATTCACGACTGGATGATCGGTTACGTCTACGTGTCGGAATCGCCCTACTTCGCCAAGACCGGGAAGGACGGCAAGGCATTGCTCGCCGATCTGCCGCCGCGCGCGTATACGTTGCGCGTCTGGCATCCGCAGCAGGACGCCGGGGAGGACACGACACGGAAGACTGTCGACGCTGCGCGCGGCGGCCCCGCCGCGGTCGCCTGGACGCTCAAGCTCAAGCGAGAAGCGAAAGTGCGCCGCGCGCCGATCGGCGAAGGACGCACGCGCTACTGAGTCGCTAAGTGGTCACGGATCTGCACTGGTTGTCACTGACCGAGCTTGCACGAGAGCTCGCCTCCGGCGAGCTCTGTTCGCGCGAGATCGTCGCAGCGTATCTCCATCGCATCACCGCGCTCGACGAGCGATTGCACGCGTTTGTCGACGTCTACCGCGACAGCGCGCTGGCCGGGGCGCGGGAAGCCGATCGTGAGCGCAAGGCGGGCGTGCTGCGTGGCCCGCTGCACGGACTGCCGATCGCGCTCAAGGACCTGTTCCACCTCCGCGGCCGCACGACCACCGCGGGTTCGAGGAGCCGACCGCATGGCGTCGCGGATGAAACGGCGACCGCCGCCGAGCGCCTGATCGCGGCCGGCATGATTCCGCTGGGCAAGACGCATCTGGTCGAGTTCGCATTCGGCGCGTGGGGACGCAACGAGCCGATGGGTTGTGGCCGGCGGATCGAGCAGCGGCTCCGCAGTGTCCGTCGCCGCGGCCCTGGCGCCCGCGGCGATTGGCTCCGACACGGGAGGATCGATTCGCATCCCTGCCGCGCTGTGCGGCCTCACCGGATTCAAGCCAACCTACGGAGTGATCAGTCTCGCAGGCGTGTTCCCTCTGGCGACGACGCTCGATTCGGTGGGTCCGCTCTCGCGCAACGTCGACGACGCCGCGCTGCTCGTGGCGGCGATGGCTGGGCCCGATCCGCGCGACGTCGCGTCGCTGGCCGCGCCGCGCATCGACTTCGCCGATGCGCTCTCCGCCCCGCCCGACTTGCGCGGCGTTCGCGTCACCGCGCTTCCGGTCGAGCGGTTTTCGTGGCCCGCCGACTCGGCTGTGCTCGCCGCGCGCGAGGACGCGATCGCGACGCTCACCGCGCTCGGCGCGAAGATCAACGAAACGCAGCCGCCCTTCGATCTGCATGACGTCATGGTGCGCAACGGCCGTATCATCGCCACCGAGGCCTACGCCTGCCACCGGAGCTATATCGCGGACGAAGCGCTAGCGTTCGATCCGTGGGTGCGCAAACGAATGCTCGCCGGCAAGGACATCAGCGCCGCAGATTACCTCGACGAACTGGCTGTGCGCAAGCGCATCGCCGCCGCGTTCGCCCAGTGGATGCGCGGCCGCGATACCCTGCTGACGCCGACGCTGCCGATCACCGCGACGGCGCTCGCCGAGGTCCACGAGTCAACCTCGCCACTGGCCGCGTTCACGCGCGCGGTCAACTATATCGGTGCCTGCGGATTGTCGCTGCCCGCGGGATTCTCGGCGGACGGCTTGCCGATCGGGATGCAGCTCATCGGCGCGCCGTTCGCAGACGCCACGCTGGTGCGCATCGGGCGCGCCTTCCAGACGAGTACCGACTGGCACCTGCGCCGGCCCGATCTGTCGGCATGGGAGCGTGTTCGGTAAGCCACGGCCTGCGCTGGCATGACAACCACTTCCAGCCGCATCAGATCCTGAACGATTCCAGCGCCTCCGGCACGAACAGCTCTTCGGGCTGCAGCAATCGCTTAGACAGACCCTGCTCGAACGAGTAGCGCAGAAACGTCGAGAGCGTCTTGCGGTTCTTCTCCAGTCCGTACGGCCAGAAATCGTCTCCCAGCTCGTGCCGGGTCTCCTCGACGTGCGCGATCAGCCACGGCAGCATGACTTTGAGCGCGGCCGTCTGGTAGAGATCGGCGTAGGTCTCTTTCTGCGCGGCGCAGAACGCCTTGGTCAGCGATTGCGCGATCCACCGGTTGGCCTCGTACACATCGCGGCGGATCGCGAGCGTGTGCATGATCGGAAAGATCCCGGTGTCGCGGAAGTAGCTCTCCTCGATCGGGACATAGTCCTCGAACAACCGCTTCACCTTGCCGTCGCCCTTCGCGTACGACGAAGGCATGCGCGCGGTGTAGAGCGCATCGAGCCAGCATCGACGACAGGGTCTGATCGGGGCTGATGCGCTCGACCCGGATCTCCGGCGGCAGATCGAGCCTGAGCTTCTCCGGGCGGCCCGGCTCCTCCTCGCCGCCACTGAGGTACGTGACGCTACTCACCGGCACGCCGTGATGATCGGCGAGGATCCCGCGGATCCATACCGGTGCGGTCATCTGATACTCAGGATTGCCGACGCGCTTGCCGATCAGGTCCTTCGGCTCGCGGATGCCGCTCGCGGCGTTCACGTAGATCGACGAATGCCGGAAGAAACGTGACGGAAAGATCGGGATGGCGATGAACGGCTTCGCTTCGCTGAACAGCGACACCACGTACGACGACAGCGACATCTCGGCTATGTCGAACTCGCGGTGCCGCAGCATGCGGAAGAACGTCTCCTCGACCGGCATGGCG
>VBCL01000391.1 GCA_005888865.1 Betaproteobacteria bacterium
AGCTGACGTTGCAGTCGGTGCCGGGAGGATCACGGTGAAGCAGCCGGAGCAAGTCGCGGACTGCGTGTCCGGGTTGGTAACGGTGACGTCGCGCGCGCTCAACGTCGCGGACGCCGAGATCGTTATGTTGGCTGTGACGTGACTGGAGTCAGTGAACGTCGTCGTGTTCACCGTTACGCCTGTGCCCGAGAACGAGGCGTTGGCCCCGTTGACGAAGTTCGTACCCGTGACGATGACGTCGATCGTTGTTCCGCGATGGCCGCTGGACGGTGATGCCGACGTTGCGGTCGGCGCCGGCAGCATCACGTCGAAGCATCCGACGCAGGTATCCGACTGGGTATCAGGGTTCGTGAGCGTGACGTCGCGCGAGCTGACGGTGGCCGACGGCGAGATCGTGATGTTGGCGGTGACATGACTCGAGTCGACGAACGTGTTCGTGTTGACCGTGATGCCACCGCCCGAGAACGAAACCGTTGCACCGCTGACGAAATTGGTTCCGGTCACCGTGACGGTTCTGGTCGTGCCTGCCTCCCCGGTCGTCGGAGAAGAGCGTGATGGAGAAACACCCCGTGCACGTATCCGCCTGGCTGTCGGTGTTGGTGACTGTCACATCCCGAGTCCCGACCGTCGCGGTCGCCGAGATCGTGATGTTCGCTGTGACGTGCGACGTATCTACGAAGGTCGTCGAGTTCACCGTGATGCCGGTACCCGAGAAGGACGCGACAGCGCCGGGGAAGAAGTTCGTCCCGATCACCGAGACGGTAGTCGTCACTCCCTGCGGCTTGTGGTCCGGCGATGTCGATGTCACCGTCGGGGCGGCGGCTGTGACGGTGAAGCAGTTCGAGCAGCTAGCCGGCCCTCCATCCCCGTTCACGATGCTGATCACCCAGGCGCCGGGCGCAACGTCCGTGATGTCGAAGTCGATCGACAAAGATGTGGTGGTGTTGCGCGTCCAGTTCGTCCCAGCGATATCCGACTGCCCGGTCTTCGTCAGCTTCGCCGTTCCAGAGGCCTCGAAGTTGAGGCCGGTCAATGTAAGCGTGATGGGACTCGTATTGGCAGCAGAGCTCGGTGTCGAGCTGACGATCGAAGGTTTGGGATTGACCGTGAAACACGCTGCGCAACTGCCGGACCCCAGGTCTGGGTTGGTCACCGTGATGTTGCCGGCTCCGGTCGTCGCGCTGGAGGAAACGTTGATAACGACGTCGATCTCCCCACTCGAGATGAAGTTCGTTGACTGAACGGAGATGCCCGAGTTGGAGAAGGCGACGGTCGCGCCTGATTGGAAATGGGAGCCGGTAATCGTCACGGCTTTCCCCGACGCACCCTGGCCGGTCGAAGTCGGTGACGGAGTGATCCCCGATGGGTTGGCCGACGTAACGGTGAAACAGCCGGAGCAGACACCGGTGCCGTCGATGTTCGAGACGCGCACGTCCCAGGCACCGATGGCAGCAGGCCCACCGCCCGAACCCGTCGCGAGATTGAAGGTGGCCGTAGCGGTTGTGCCCGAAATACTGCCCGTTACGGATGTGCCGGTGATATCAGACTGCCCTGCCCTATGGAGAACGGCCGAGGTCGGGGCGGTCATGCCTGTGCCCGTGAAGGTCAGCGGGATCGCGGCATTGGTGTTTTCTCCTGTGGGTGGCGCGACCGCGGCAACAGTCGGGGCTGCGGCGAACGCCGGGACGGCGCCCATCCCGATGACGAGAGCGGTCAGGGCAATCGCGGCCATCCCATTGCGGACTCGTCTGTTCATCGCTGCCTCCTTCGCCCACGCCGGCGATGCAACTATGTAACAGCAAGAGGCAGCGTTCGGCGGGATGTCCGGTTAAAACCGCTGCGTCCTGCGACGAACATAGATGGGGCCCCGGTATGGGGCCATAGGCCTTCCTGGTGATTTCGACCTCCCGGAGCGGCCATGAAGGAACGGGCAGCGCCGGCCGGACTGGTCCTCGATAACCCGTCGTTCGTCGGACCTGACGTGACTGTCACTTCGAGGGATGCTCGACATAGAATGTCGCCGAGCCGGCATCAAGGGAGGCACAACGATGCGCGAGTACCAGGTCATCTCCACCGACGATCACATCATCGAGCCGCCCGGCATCTTCGACGGCCGCTTGCCGAAAGAGTTCGAGGACCGCACACCGAAGCTCGTCGAGACCGATGCCGAAGCGGCGTGGCACGTCCCCGGGATCGAGCGCCCGATCGCGATGAGCGGCCTGTCATCGGCCGCCGGCCAGAAGGAGACCGAGTTCAGCCCGAAGTCCAAGACCTTCGACGCGATGCGGAAGGGCTGTTACGACCCGCGCGAGCGCATCAAGGACATGGACATCGACGGCGTCGACGCGCAGGTGACGTTCCCGACGCTGCCCGGGCTCGCCGGCGCCGCGTTCATCGAGATCCAGGACCGGCTCTACGCGCTGGCGTTGATGCGCGCGTACAACGACTGGCTCGTCGACGAATGGCAGGCGGCCGATCCCGAGCGGATCATCGGTGCGGGCATCCTGCCGCTGTGGGACCTTTCGGCCGCAGCCGAGGAGCTTCGCCGGATCTACGGGCGCGGCCTGAAGTGCATCTCGCTGCCATCGCATCCCAATTCCCTAGGGGTCGCGCCGTTCGGCGACCCGTCATGGGAGCCGCTCTGGGACGCGATGGAAGAGACCGGCGTCCCCGCAGAGATCCACATCGTGTCGGGCAAGGCCGACGTCTCGTTCCTACAAGACGCCGCCGGCTCGCCGGCCGAGGTGTTCGTGTGCATGGCGCCGTCCTCGAACATGCAGATCGTCGCCAACCTTCTGTTTAGCGGCATCTTGCACGCGCACCCGAAGCTGAAGTTCATCTCGGCGGAGTCGGGCATCGGCTGGCTGCCGTATTTCCTCGAGCGCGCGGACTACACGCACCGCAAGCACCAATTCTGGACGGGGACGAAGATCGACGTGACGCCGAGCGATCTGTTCCGGCAGTCGATCTACGCAAACTTCATCAGCGACAAAGCAGGGATCGAGCTGCGCGAGCTCATCGGCGTCGACAACATCATGCTCGGGACCGACTACCCGCACACCGGCTCGTCGTGGCCGGACACGCAGCGGATCATCAAGGAGCAGATGGGCGACATCCCCGACGAGGACAAGCACAAGATCTGCGCGGGAAACGCGATCAAGGTGTTCCAGCTGAACGGGAAGTAGCGCGCGCGCGTCTCCCCTTGCGGGGGCTTGTCATCTATACACGCTCTGCGTGCATCGCATGACATGCCTAGCTCATTAGTGTGCGACGGATTGACTCCACCACATCATCAGGATGTTCGTATAGGTCTTTCCACGTCACATGAATTACTCGCCATCCCAGGATCGTTAGTCGATTGCGGCGGCTTCGATCGTTGAGCCAGCGCGCGCGTCCTGAATGCCATCGGTACCCATCGGTCTCGATCGCGATTTTCTGGGCAGGAAACGCGAAGTCGGCGATCGCGATTACCCGTCCTCCATCTCGAACCTCATAACCGATTGCGGGCGGTGGCAGGCCTCCACGCTTGAGTGTGCGCAGCATCCTCGTCTCGAGAACACTCTGAGGAATGCCCTCTCCGTCGCGGGCGTCGAGCAGCCGGCGGATGATTGATACGCCGTGGCGTCCGCCCCGCCCCGAGAGATCATCCAATCGTGATCTGACAAGAGCAATAGAGACGAGGTTCCGGCGGAGCGCATCATC
>VBCL01000392.1:0-3134 GCA_005888865.1 Betaproteobacteria bacterium
GTCCTCGATGCTGAGGACATGCCCGTACACGTTCTCGTTAACGTGATTCATCATCGCCGCCAGCGTCGTCGACTTGCCCGAGCCGGTCGGGCCGGTGACGAGGATCAGTCCGCGAGGCCGCTCGGTCAGCGGGGCGAACGTCTTGGGCGCGCCCAGCTCTTCGAGCGAGAGCACCTTCGATGGAATCGTCCGGAACGCGACCGCAGCGCCGCGTTGCTGGTTGTAGGCATTGACGCGGAAGCGTGCGAGATTCGGGATGCCGAACGAGAAGTCGCACTCGAGCATCTCCTCGTACATCTTGCGCTGTGCATCGCTCATGATGTCGTACACCATGGCGTGCACGTCCTCGTGCTCCATCGGCGGCAGGTTGATGCGCCGGATGTCGCCGTGGACGCGGATCATCGGCGGCAGACCTGCCGACAGATGCAGGTCGGACGCCCTGTTCTTGACCGCAAACGCTAAGAGTTCGGCAATGTCCATTTATAATCCAGACGCGTCGACAAGCTGTGGCGTACACCCCCGAGCCACGCTATGCCGGCGTCATCAGATTATGAGCCCAGACGAGAAGTCGTGGCAAGCCATAAGGAGGAGGATTGCCGACGCTGCCGGGCGTGTGGGCCGCGATCCGACCACCATCAGCCTTCTTGCGGTCAGCAAAGGGCAGCCCGCGGCGGCAATCCGCGCCGCATACGCGCTGGGCCAGCGGGCGTTCGGCGAGAACTATGTGCAGGAGGCGGTGGCGAAGGCCGGAGAGCTCGCCAACCTGCCGGACATCGAGTGGCATATGATCGGCCCGCTTCAGACCAATAAGACGCGAATCGCGGGCGAACGCTTCGCCTGGGTGCAGAGCGTGGATCGGCTGAAGATTGCCGAGCGGCTCTCCGCCGCGCGCGATGCGCATCTTTCGCCGTTGAACGTATGCGTGCAGGTGAACATCAGTGGCGAGCGAAGCAAGAGCGGCGCGGCGCCCGGCGATGCCGGCTCGCTGGCGCGGGCGGTCGCGAAGCTGCCGCAGCTCGTCCTGCGAGGGTTCATGGGCATCGCCGAGGAAACCGCGGCGGTCGATCGGCAGCGCCGCCAGTTCCGCATGCTGCGCGAGATCTTCGATGCCGTGCGCGCCGACGGGCTCGCGCTGGACACGTTGTCGATGGGCATGTCGGCCGATCTCGAAGCCGCGGTCGCGGAGGGCGCGACGATGGTGCGGATCGGCACCGCGCTCTTCGGCCCGCGGGTCGCCCCATGAAGGAACGACAAAGCTTCACCACAAGGGGCGCCAGGAAATCCAAGAAGGTCTCTTTGCGCTCCTTGTGTCTTTGCGGTAAAGCTTTCGCTTTTCGCGAGGTCAACGCATGAACATCACCATCGTCGGCGGCGGCAACATGGCGCGCGCGCTCCTGGGCGGTCTGATCGCGCGCGGTCACGGCTCGCACGCGCTTACGGTCGTCGAGATCGATCCCGAGGCCCGTGCCACCGTCTCTGCGCGTTTTGGGGTCGCGACCTTTGCCGCGCTCGAGCCACCGGCGGTCGTCAACGCGGACGTCATCGTCATCGCCGTCAAGCCGCAGAACGTGCGTGCCGTCGCGCGCGAGCTGGCCACGCTGCTCAAGCGCCAGGTCGTCGTGACCATCGCCGCCGGGATTCGACTGTCTGATCTCTCCCGCTGGCTGCTCGGCTACCGGCGGCTCGTACGGGCGATGCCGAACACGCCGGCGTTGATCGGCGCGGGCATCGCCGGGTTGTACGCGCTGCCGGGTGTGGACAGCGAGGGGCGCACGCGCGCGGCGGATGTACTCGAGGCTGTCGGCGCAACATTGTGGTGCGAACGCGAAGAGGAGCTCGATGCGGTGACCGCGGTATCGGGCAGCGGACCGGCGTACGTGTTCTATTTCCTCGAGGCGCTCGAAGCCGCCGCGCGCGAGGTGGGGTTCACACCCGCAGACGCGCGCCGGCTCGCGCTGGCGACATTCTCCGGCGCGGTCCGTCTGGCCGAGCAGAGCGACTCCGAGGTGGCCGTTCTGCGTGCGCAGGTCACGTCGAAAGGCGGGACGACCGAGCGGGCGCTCGCCACGCTCGACGAAGCCCGGGTCAAAGCGGCCGTTGCCGCCGCGGTCAAGGCAGCCGCGGAGCGTGCCAAGGAACTTGGCGAGCGGTTCGGCAGCGAGACCTGAGCGCGAGTCCGACACCGTGATTACCGACGCACTCCGTTTCCTGCTCAACGTCGCCTTCGGGATGCTCGTGTACACCGCGCTGCTGCGGTTCATCATGCAATGGATGCGCGCGCCGTTTCGCAATCCGGTCGGCCAGGCAGTTACCGTATTGACCGATTGGGCGGTAAAACCGCTGCGCAAGGTTCTCCCCGGATTTGGCGGCTACGACTGGGCGTCGCTGGTGGCGGCGTGGCTTCTGCAGCTGTTGTGGCTCGCCGCGCTTACCGCGCTCAGCACGCCGCTCAGCGCAATGCTGTCGGGCGCGACCGCGGGGTTCATCGCCGCGTTCGCCGTCGTCGAGCTCATCAAGGCCGCGCTCTGGATCGTAATCGTCGCGGTATTCGTGCAGGCGCTGCTTTCGTGGGTCGCGCCGGACGGACCGCTTGCGGGCGTGCTCAACGCCCTGACGTTTCCGTTGCTCATGCCGATCCGACGCGTCATTCCGCCGCTCGGCGGCGCACTCGACCTGTCGCCGCTGATCGTCATCGTGGTCGCGCAGCTCGCGTTGATGCTGCCGGTGGCGTGGCTCGAGCAGAGCGTTGCCCAACTCATTCGCTGAGGACGCGCCGTGGCGGCGCGTCGGCGCCGACGGTTCGATCACGCTGACCGTTCACGCGCAGCCCGGCGCTAAAAGAACCGAGGTCGCCGGTGTGCATGGCGACGCGTTGAAGATTCGCATTGCCTCGCCGCCGGTCGAGGGCAAGGCCAACGAGGAGCTTCGACGCTTTCTCGCGGACGCGTTCGGTGTCCCCCGGCGCAACGTCACGCTCGTGCGCGGCGAGGCTTCGCGCCAGAAAACGCTTCGCATCGTTGCGCCTTTGCTGCGGCCGGATTGCAGCTGGAAATCGCTGGGGCGGGACTGACCAGCGATTGCAACGCGACTTCGGTGGGCCCGGCAACTCTCCCACGAAGAAATGGCGCCGATCG
>VBCL01000392.1:3222-6192 GCA_005888865.1 Betaproteobacteria bacterium
TCCGCGCGAACAGTGTCTGGTCGGCAACATGCGGACGCGCTTGCCGCAACGGAGCCAGGCGCACGACCGCGGATTCGACTTTCGGCGGCGGGCGGAATGCACCCGGTGGAACAGTGAGCAAGCGCTCGATGCGAAAACGCACCTGCAGCATCACCGACAGCCGCCCGTACTCCGCAGTCGCCGGCGCCGCCGCCATCCGCTCGACGACTTCCTTTTGCAGCATGACCGTGATGTCGCGCACGACAGCGTTGTATTGCGCGAGATGAAACAGCAGAGGTGACGAGATGTTGTACGGCAGGTTGCCCACGACGCGCAGATCGGGCCCGAGCGAGCCGTAGTCGAACTCGAGCGCGTCGGCGGTGCGCAGCATCAACCGCTCCGCGGGATACGTTGCCGCGAGGTGCGAAGCAAGGTCGCGGTCGATCTCGATGACCGTGAGGCGCTCGACACGTTCGAGCAACGGACCCGTGAGCGCGCCGAGTCCAGGGCCGATCTCGACCAAGTTATCCCCGGGCTGCGGATCGAGCGCCGCGACGATGCGCTCGATGTAATGCCGATCGACCAGGAAGACCAGGAAGTGCTGGCCGAAGCGTTTGCGCGGGGAAAATAGGGTCAGACTCGACTTTCGCACTCAACGATGCCCACAGATGAGCCGATGGGAAAGTCGAGTGACCCTACTTTCCCTACCAATCGAGGATGACCTTGCCGCTCTGCCCCGAAAGCAGGGTCGCGAACGCGTCCTCGTACTGCTCGGCGGCGTAGTGGTGCGTGATGATGGGCGAAAGATCGAGTCCGCTCTGCAGCATCGCGACCATCTTGTACCAGGTCTCGAACATCTCGCGGCCATAGATGCCTCGGATTTCGAGGCCCTTGAAGATCACCTGGTTCCAGTCGATCGCCATGTCCGAGGGCGGAATGCCGAGCAACGCGATCTTGCCGCCGTGGTTCATGTGTTCGAGCATGCCGGAGAACGCCTGCGGCACGCCGGACATCTCCAGGCCGACGTCGAAGCCCTCGGTCATCCCGAGATCGGTCATGACGCCGCGCAGGTTCTCTCGCTGAACATTCACGATGCGGGTCGCCCCCATGCGTTGCGCGAGACCGAGCCGGTAGTCATTGACGTCGGTGATCACGACGTAGCGGGCACCGACGTGCTTGGCGATCGCCGTGGCCATGATGCCGATCGGTCCCGCGCCGGTGATGAGCACATCCTCGCCGACCAGATTGAACGTCAACGCGGTATGCGTGGCATTGCCGAACGGATCGAAGATCGACGCCAGATCATCGGAGATATCGTCGGGAATCCTGAAGGCGTTGAATGCCGGAATCACGAGGTATTCGGCAAACGCGCCTTCACGATTGACGCCCACGCCGACGGTGTTCCGGCAGAGATGCCGTCGACCCGCGCGGCAGTTGCGGCAGAAGCCGCAGGTGATGTGACCTTCGCCCGACACGCGGTCGCCGACCTTGAAGCCGCGGACTTCCTGACCGATCTCGACAATCTCGCCGACGTATTCGTGACCGACGTGCATGGGTACGGGAATGGTCTTCTGCGCCCAGTCGTCCCAGTTCCAGATGTGCAGGTCGGTGCCGCAGATCGCCGTCTTGCGGATGCGGATCATGACGTCGTTGTGGCCGACTTCGGGTTTTTTCACCCGCGTCAGCGTGAGTCCCGGAGCGCGTTCGAGTTTGGCGAGGGCCTTCATGAGATCACGCCCAGTGCTTTCCCAACCTTGGCGAACGCCGCCACTGCGTGGTCGATCTGCTTGGGCGTATGCGCCGCACTCATCTGCGTGCGGATGCGCGCCTTGCCCTTGGGCACGACCGGGTAGGAGAAGCCGATGACGTAAACACCCTCGGCGAGCAGTGCATCCGCCATGCGGGTCGCGAGCGCGGCATCGCCCAGCATCACCGGAATGATCGGATGCTCGCCGGGGACGAGCTTAAACCCGAGCGAGGTCATCGCGCGCCGGAAGTGCTCGCCGTTATCGCGCACGCGCTGCCGGAGTGCATCGCCCTCGGGGCTCTCCAGGGATGCCGCGGCGATCGCGGGCGCGAGCGTATTGGAAAACAGGTACGGCCGCGAGCGCTGTCGCAGCACGTCGACGATCTCCTTTCGGGCTGCCGTGTATCCGCCCGACGCACCGCCCAGCGCCTTGCCCAGCGTTCCGGTGATGATATCGACGCGACCGAAGACCCCGCAGTGCTCCGGCGTGCCGCGACCGCCGGTGCCGACGAAACCGACCGCGTGGGAGTCGTCGACCATTACCAGCGCGCCATACCGCTCGGCGAGGTCGCAGATCGAAGAAAGGTTGGCGACGATGCCGTCCATCGAGAACACGCCATCGGTCGCGATCAGCTTGAAGCGCGCGCCGGCGCCGGCGGCTTCGTCGAGCCTGCCTTGCAGATCGGCCATGTCGTTGTTGCGATAGCGGTACCGCTTCGCCTTGCAGAGGCGAATGCCGTCGACGATGCTCGCGTGGTTGAGCTCGTCGCTGATCACCGCGTCCTCCTCACCGAGGAGCGTCTCGAACAAGCCGCCGTTGGCGTCGAAGCAGCTTCCGTAAAGGATGGCATCGTCCGTGTCGAGGAACCGGGCGAGCGCGGCCTCGAGATCCTTGTGCACGCTCTGCGTGCCGCAGATGAAGCGCACCGAAGCCATGCCGAACCCACAAGCATCGAGACCGCCCTTCGCTGCAGCGATCAGCCGCGGATCGTCGGCGAGACCTAGATAGTTGTTGGCGCAGAAGTTGAGCACCTCCTTGCCGTCGGCCAGACGGATGGCCGGCGATTGCGGACTGCCGATAATGCGTTCGGTCTTGTAGAAGCCCTCGGTCCGAATGCCGTCGAGGGTCCTGCGGAGATGGGTGCGGTAGGCGTCGTGCATGATGTCGCGGGGAGAGAAGCTTGGATGCGATTTTCGCACGCAACCGTGCTTTTTCCCTCATCCGGCCCGGAAAGTCGAGTCTG
>VBCL01000393.1 GCA_005888865.1 Betaproteobacteria bacterium
GTGATGTTGATGCCATGCCCGAAGCTCGCGTGCTTGAGCACAGGGAGCCCCTGGTCGTGGTACATCGCGACCACGCAGTCGAACTCGGCGAGGAGCGATGGAACGAACGCCGTGTCGGCCGGGATGGGCCCGACGACGTCCAGCCCCGCGGCCCGAGCCGCCTTGATCGCCGGCGCGATGATGTCGATCTCTTCGCGACCGAGGAGCCCGCCTTCGCCGGCGTGGGGGTTCAAACCACAGACGGCGATCCGCGGTTTCGCGACGCCGAACTTGCTCGTGAGATCGGCGGCGACGATCAGCAGGAGCTCCTCGATCGCCGGTTGCGTGATCGCCGCGGGAACCGCGGAGAGCGGCAGGTGTGTCGTCACCAGCGCAACGCGAAGCATGCGTTCCAGCGGCCCGCCGACCAGCATCATCACCACGCGCCGGGTGCCGGTTCGTT
>VBCL01000394.1:0-1574 GCA_005888865.1 Betaproteobacteria bacterium
CGTGCTCGGCTACTCCAATCCGGTACTGGTGATGGGCGCGGGGTACGATCCCACCGCGGAAGACGCCACCCCGCCGGGCAGCACCACGATGGGTAATGCCATCGTCGTGCTCGACGCCCTCGATGGCTCGCTCGTCAAGACGCTCGCCACCAGCCGTTCAGTGCCAGCGCCTGTCGCGCTTCTCGACTCGGACTTCGACGGCTACGTCGACCGCGCATACGCCGTGGACGCGGGCGCAAACGTCTACCGGATCGATTTCGAGACAAGTGACGGAACGTCGAAGGATACGTGGACGATCACCAAGTTCGCCGCGCTGAATGCCACCGCCCGGAAGTTCTTCTATGCGCCCGACCTGGTCCAGACCAAGCTTTTCACTGCCGTTATGGTCGGCTCCGGCGATCGCGAGAAGCCGCTGGCCACGGTGACCGCCGACCGCTTCTACACGCTGCTCGACTACAAAGTGACCAAGGGCACGCCGTCGGCCTCGCCGCTCACCGACGGGAGTCTCGTACCCAATGACGGCGCCTTTGCATACACAGGAAACCCGGTTGGATGCTACCTCGCCCTCGACACGCACGGCGAGAAGGTCGTGACTGCCTCGGTTTCGACCGGCGGTTACGCCTACTTCAGCACCAACCGCCCGACGCCTCCGTCCACGACGAGTTGCGCAAACAATCTCGGTCTCGCCAAGACATACCGTGTGCCGCTGTTCTGCGGCGTTGCCGAGTCCATCGAGCTCGCGGGCGGGGGCCTGCCACCGAGCCCCGTCCTCGGCATGGTCGATGTGAGCTACACCACGCCGGACGGCGGCACTGCAACCAAGACGGTGCCGTTCATCATCGGCGGGTTCAGCCCCGAGCTCTCGGGACTCGCGGTAAGTCGCGTGCCGATCAACGTGGATCCGACGCGCAAGCGCACCTACTGGTTCACGAACAAAGAACGCTAATGACGGACGCCCGGCACAGCGGGCGAGGAGAGACGCGTCCACGGCCAATGCCGTCGGCGGGTCACGGAAGATGAACGACGATCCAGGGGAAGGGCGCGACAACATGACGATTCGGACACTGGTCTGGGAGCAGCTGCAGTTCGGCCTCGAGCCGCCGGCGTTCCGACGCGGGGCGGCGCGCGCGCTGGCCCGCGTCGCCGGCCGATCACGCGAGGAAGCGCGGGTCACCGTTGAAGAGCTGCGCGAAGACTTCAGGCTCGACGCGGCCGGCGCGGAAGCGCTCCTTCTCGGGCTGGTCGAGCGCCGACTGCTGGAGCGTGCGAACGACACGCACTACCGGCTCACCGAACGCTTTCGCGAATTCGCGCTGGCGCGCGTCGTGCCGGCGCTCGATCGTGCCCGCGCGAAACGGCTGATCGAAAGGGCCGGAATACTCGCGTCGCAGATCAACGCGAAGTGGACGCGCAATCCGTTCGTGATCGCGATGATCGCGGTTTCGGGAAGTTACATGAGTCGCAACAGAAAGCTGCCGGAGCTCAACCTCTGGCTCATCGTCCGGCCACGCACCCCCAGCCGGTCGAGTGTCTGGGGATTGTCGTCGAGCAGGGGCGAGGCCGCACGACAAATC
>VBCL01000394.1:1587-4644 GCA_005888865.1 Betaproteobacteria bacterium
CGCTGTTCGCTCGTTGAGCTCGTTCATCGTCGTGCGCATGGTGACCGAGGACAAATCATTGCCGCGTCCGTTCACCATCGCGTTTCGAGCCGAAGACACCCCCGCCGCCCCGCCGATTTTCGTGGTGCTGCGGGAGTGGAGCGATTCGGTTCGCCGGCGCATTGGCCGGTCCTGAATCGACCGCGGCGCTCATGGCTACCGCATGCCGACCTTCGCATCGGCGATGACGTTGGCGGCCTCGCGCGGCGGCGAGCGCCAATATTGCTTAGGTGCGTGGACCTGCGCGCCGAGCATCGCCGCGGCGTGCCACGGCCAGCGCGGATTCCACAGCATCGCCCGCGCCATCGCCACGAGATCCGCGTCGCCGGACGCGACGATCGCTTCGGCTTGCTTGGCTTCGGTGATGAGTCCTACGGTCATGGTCGCCATCGATGTCGCGCGACGGATCGCGCGCGCGAGCGGCACCTGGTAGCCCGGCCCGAGCGGAATTTTCTGCGCAGGTGAAATGCCGCCGCTCGACGTATCGATCCAGTCGCAGCCCGCGGCCTCGAGACGTTTCACCAGTGCCAGGGAGTCGTCGATCGTCCAGCCGCCGTCGACCCAGTCGGTCGCCGAGATGCGCACGCCCATCGGCTTATCCTGCGGCCACACGTTGCGCACCGCGGCGAACACTTCGAGCGGAAAGCGGACCCGGTGATCGAACGACCCGCCGTAGGCGTCGTTACGCAGGTTCGACAGCGGCGACAGAAATTCGTGGAGCAGGTATCCATGGGCGCAATGCAACTCGATCGCGTCGAGACCGAGACCTAGCGCGCGTCGCGCGGCGTCGACGAACTGCCGCCTGATCGTTTCGAGGCCAGCCGTGTCGAGCGCGGCCGGCGGCGGTTCGTGAGCAAGCTGGGAAAGCGCCGACGGCGCGACTGGCCTCCATCCGCCCTGGTCGACGGGAATGAGCTGTCCGCCTTCCCAAGGCACTTGCGATGACCCCTTCCGGCCCGCGTGCGCCAACTGGATCGCCACCGGGATCGATGGCGCGCCTGCGCGAGCGATCGCAAGACGCTCGCGAATGGCCTGTTCGCACGCGTCGTCGTAAAGACCGAGGCAGCCATAAGTGATGCGGCCGGTGGCCGAGACCGCGGTCGCCTCGATCGTGAACATGCCGGCGCCCGATTCCAGCAGCTGACCCCAATGCACGATGTGCCAGTCGGTGGCGCAGCCATCGACCGCCGAGTACTGGCACATCGGCGAGACCACGATGCGGTTAGCCAACGTGAGCTGGCGCAGCACGAAGGGCGAGAAGAGGTGGACACGCGTCACTTGCGCTTCGCCTTCAGCCGGTCGATCTCATCGAGCTGATACATCGCCGCGTTGATGGCCCGCTTTTCAGCCGCCGTGAACTCGTCCAGCTTGGCGTGGTCGATGAGCGCGCGCAACGCGTCGCCGAACTGTCCGAGCTGTTTGCCGTAGGTGCCGACGTCCTGCAGGATCTCTTTCTCGAGATCAGGATCGGAGGACTTGCCGAGGTTGATGTTGATCAATCCGAATTGACTGCCGACCATGTGCAGCATGAAGGTCCACGGATCGATGATCTGATCGACATTGCCGGACAGCGGCATGGCCAGAGCACGCGACTTGCCTGCCTTGGCGTCTCCGCCAAACGCGCCGGTAAACGGCCACATCCAGGGAAAGCTCTGCGAGGGTGCCGGCAACGACGGCACGAGGGTGAGTTGAGGCATGATCCCTCCTTGAGGGGATTCCAGCAAAACGCTGTCTCGATAGCCTAACATTGCCACGCGCGGAGCACACGGCGCGCACCTTGTTTGAGCAATCGGGCCGGATCTGTTCTCGGATCGCTACTGCGCCGCTGGCTTCGGCTTACCCGTCTTCTGCAGACCCGCATCGATATCGCAGAACCGCCAGACCTGAAAGAAATGCGGATTGCGCTGAAAGCCTTGAACCCACGGCCTGACCAGCGCACTGCGAATTGCGTAGATCCGCAGGCCCCAGGGATTCCGGATGCCGACGATTTGCGCCATGCGCTGGTACGCTCGCCCGCGCTCCTCCGCGTTAGCGGTCGCCCTGGCCTTTCGGTACAACGCGTCGAACTCGGCGTTGCGAAACCGGGCGAGGTTGTTGCTTCCGGCATTCGGCCCGTAGAGTGTCAGCATGACTGCATCCGCGCTCACAGGGAACGTACCCACCATCCATACCTGCAACTGACCGGCCCGCGCCATCTTCAATAGATCGGCCCACTTCCGATTGACGAATTCGACCCGGATGCCGATAGCCTGAAGGTTTTTCCGAATCAGGTCGTCGCGCTCACGATCCTCGGGTGTGGTGCCGATGTGGAGGGTCAGAGGTTGTCCATCCGGCAGTTCGCGTAGGCCATCGCCGTCGCGATCGCGGTAGCCGAACTTGTCGAGCAGCGCGCGCGCCGCGGCGGGATCGTGCGGCGGGCTCACGTTGAGTCCCGGCACATGGCCCTCGAGGTCCGGCGGAATTGGCTGCGTTGCGCGCATGCCCTGACCGTTGCGCACGACGCGGATCTCCTCCTCGACATCGTAGGCCATCACGATCGCGCGGCGAAGCGCGAGCCGTTCCGGCGTGTCGCCGCCCACGACCGGATCGTCCATGTTGAAGAACAGATAGCCGAGATACAGGTCGACGACTCGCTGCAGCGTCACCCCCTGGTCGGCATATCGAGGCAGCAGCCGACCCGAGGGATCGACCGCCTTCGCGGCAAGCTCGAACGGCAGCTCGAGGACGTCGAGCGCGCCGCTTTCGAACGCCAGCAGCTGAGGTTGCGGAGCCTCGATGACCGAGAGCTCGACGCGGCCGATTTGCGGCAGGCGCTTGCCGGTCATCGCCTTCGCAAGCGCGCGCGTAGCGGGATCCGCGTCCTTGGGCGGCGCCGGGAAATACTCCTCGCGATAGCCGAGATTCGCCTCGAGAACAATTTTCTGTCCCCGGCGCCATTGGATGAGTCGATAGGGCCCGGTCCCGACCGGATGTTCCATGACCCGGCCGTTGTCATCGCCGTAAGTCTCCACTACTTCA
>VBCL01000395.1 GCA_005888865.1 Betaproteobacteria bacterium
GATCGCGAGCACGCTGGAGACGATCAAGCTGCTGCCGGAGGCCCGCCGCCTCGCAGGGATGTTGTCGCACGGGCAGAAGCAATGGCTGGAGATCGGGATGCTGCTGATGCAGGAGCCGCAGCTCCTGCTGCTCGACGAGCCCGTCGCCGGAATGACCGACGAGGAGACGCTGCGAAGCGCCGAGCTTTTCGTCTCGCTCGCGGGGAAGTACACGCTGATCGTGGTCGAGCATGACATGGACTTCGTGGCGCGGATCGCGCAGAAGGTCACGGTGTTGCACGAGGGCGCCGTGCTCGCGGAGGGCTCGATGGACAGCATTCAGCAGAACGAGCAGGTGATCGAAGTTTTCCTCGGCCGTTAGCGGGCCAGGAAAGCCAGAAAAAAGCATCTACCACAGAGAACACAGAGATACTTCGTTTGACTTGCTGTTGCAGTGTCTTTCTCTGTGTGCTCTGTGGCCTCTATGGTGAAGGAAGTTTGGGCGGGTGACCGGCATGCTGAGAGTTGCGGGCGTCAACCAGTACTACGGCGGCAGCCACATCCTGCGTGACGTCGCGTTCGACGTTGCGCCGGGCGCTTGCACGGCGCTCCTCGGCCGCAACGGAGTGGGCAAGACTACGTTACTCAGATGCCTGATGGGCTTGCTGCCGATCCGATCGGGCGAGGTCACATTCGACGGCAAGAGCATCGCCGCTCTTCCGCCGTACGCGCGTGCCGCGCTCGGGATTGGTTACGTGCCCCAGGGACGGGACATCTTTCCGCGACTGACGGTCGAGGAGAACCTGCAGATGGGGCTCGCGACGCAAAAGCGCGGCGCGCGAATGCCGGATCTCGTCTTCGAGATGTTCCCGGTGTTGAAGAGCATGCTTGGCCGGCGGGGCGGCGACCTGTCCGGCGGACAGCAGCAGCAGCTCGCGATCGGGCGCGCGCTGGCGATGCGGCCGCGATTGCTGATCCTCGACGAGCCCACCGAAGGCATCCAGCCGTCGATCATCAAGGACATCGAGCGCGCCATCCGCAGGCTCATTGCAACCGGGGGCATCGCGATCCTTCTCGTCGAGCAGTACTACGATTTCGCCAAGTCGCTCGCGGACCACTACGTCGTACTGTCGCGCGGCGAGGTGGTTGCGCGCGGTGCGGGGGCGACCATGGATCAGGACAACGTTCGGGCGCACCTGGCGGTCTGACCATCGGCGTCCTTCGCCGACGAGCGAGGCCTAACGCAGAACCAGGACCGGTAGCGTGCCGTGGGTCAGCACCTTGTGCGTCTCACTGCCCAAGACCAGCGCCGAAAGGCCTCGGCGCCCATGCGACGCCATGCAAATCAGATCGCACCTGCGTTTGTTCGCCACGGCGAGGATCTGACGGTGGATGTCGGTGGCCTCGACCATGACGGTCTCCAGATCGACACGGGCGGCATCCGCGCTGCGCCGGATGGGTGCAAACAGCGCCTCCGCCCGGGCCCGAGCCCGGCGCTCGTGGGCTTCGGCCAGCACTTCCGCTGCAGGCTCGACCGTTCCATAGGGGCTGCCGAGGAACTTCGGATACGCGTGAAATGCGACCACGGAGGCGCCGGTCGTACGCGCCAGTGCGATCGCGTTCTCGACGGCGCGCTGCGACAACTTGCTACCGTCGGTCGGCACCAGGATCTTCTTGTACATCAGGTGACCCTCGGTCGGGCTCATCGGTCCAGGGGACTCATTGTTTCACGGCCCTTTCTCCCTTTCCTTGATCTGGTTCAAGCGCCGCAGCGGTTCGCCGACGGAATTGATCCAGGTCAAGCGGCGCGACCCTGCGGCGCGCTACGATCGCGCTCGTGGAAACAACGATGCGTGGTCAGAGGCTCTAGATGAAGGCGATATCGATCATCCGCGACGAGCATCGCTCGCTCGCCGCGGTCCTGCACGGCATGCTCTATCTCGTGCGCGAAATCGGCGAACGGGGCAAGAAGCCCGACTTCCGACTTCTCGCGGCGATGATGTACTACATCGACACGTTTCCGGAGCGTTTCCATCACCCCAAGGAGGACCGTTACCTATTCCGCATACTGGGGCTGCGTCATCCCGCCGCCGGGGGTCTGCTCCGTCGACTGGACGCGGAGCACCGGGCGGGAACCGAGAAGATCCGTGCGCTCGAGCAGGCACTGGCACGGTATCAGGCGGGCGGCCCGGCCGAGTTCTCCAACTTCCGCACCGCCGTGGAAGCGTACGCTCAGTTTCACTGGGATCACATGCGCGTGGAAGAAACCGAGCTCCTGCCGCTGGCCGAGAAATATCTCACCGCTGCCGATTGGCTCGAGATCGACACGGCATTTCTCGGACATACCGATCCGCTGCTCGGCGCGGAGGTTGGCGCCCGATACGACACGTTGTTCAGTCGCATCGTGAATCTCGCGCCGCCGCCGATTGGCCTCGGCCCCGAAACTTGACGCTGCCGGGCAGGAGAGGGCCCGGTGCGGAGACGGCGCGAAGGGCGAGGAGTGAACCAGGGGAGCGCCGTCCCGCCCGGGTTAGCTCCTCTTCTGCAAGCGCTGTGCCAGACGGTGCTTCCGGGGCTGCACTGGCCGCACGGGGTGAATTTGCCATCGCCGCCGGGCAGTCGCGACGCGGCGCGTCACTTGGCGACCGATTCGGGCCTGAACCACGGTTGCCAGCGCGGAGCTATTTCGCGCTGCGCGATCGGCGGTGGGCCCGGCTGGACTCGAACCAGCGACCAAAGGATTATGAGTCCTCTGCTCTAACCAACTGAGCTACAGGCCCTGCAGACAACAGCGACAAGCGAATCGATTATAGCGGAGGCGAGTTCGCGCTCCTGAACTGTACAGGCTGCCACTTACACCCTATGGCATTGGCGACAAGGCCCGCGCATTACCTCGCTCCGCTGCTTGCGCCGCGATCGGTCGCAGTCGTGGGCGCATCCAGCCGACCCGAATCGCTGGGACGTGTTGTCTACGAAAACCTGCTCGCGGGCGGGTTTCAGGGCGATTTGTTTGCTGTGAATCCGAATCACGGAAAGGTGCTGGGCCGCCCGGCATACACGTCGCTCGCCGCCATTGGGCGGCCGATCGATCTCGCGGTCATCTGCGCATCATTCGCGGCCGTGCCGGACATCCTCAATCTCAGCCCCGGTCAATTGCGAGGGGCCGCCCTACACACCGATGCGCTGAGTGGCGATGTTGC
>VBCL01000401.1 GCA_005888865.1 Betaproteobacteria bacterium
CAGAGCCTTCACTCCATCGCGCGCGCGATCCTCTCCGGCGTAAGCGGCAGATCCCGTGCCCGGACACCCATTGCATTGAACAGTGCATTGGCAACGGCGGCCGCGGTCGGTCCGGCCGCGCACTCGCCGGTGCCCAGGCTGGGCTCATCGGTTCGGTCGACGATCGACACTTCGACCTCGGGCGTTTCATCGAAGCGCAGGATCGGATAAGCCTCCCAGGAGCGTGCCAGGACCCGGTCGCGGTCCCAGAGGACCTGCTCCTTGAGTGTCCAGCTGATCGCCTGGACGATTCCGCCCTCGATCTGGTTGGCGAGCCCGTCGGGGTTGACGACCAGCCCGGCGTCCACGGCTGCAAAGACATGCTTCACTCGCAGCACTTCGGCCAGCTCGACTTCGGCGATCACCGCACAATAGGCGCTGCGATTCTTGTAGCGAGCGAACCCAAGACCGCGCCCGCGCGTGCCATCGCCTTTTTCACCGGACGTCCATCCGGCGGCCTTCGCGACGGTCTCGATGACGCGCCTTGCGCGTGGGTCCTTAAGGTGGCGGAGCCTGAACTCGATCGCATCAACGTTGGCGGCGGCGGCGAGCTCATCCATGAACGATTCGATCGCGAAGATGTTGGCGAACGCGCCGAGCGAGCGCAGCGCCGAAACCCGGAGCGGCATGTCGGCGATGAAGTTCTTGCTGATCTCCTGCACCGGAAAATCGTAGAGCGGGATCGCATTCCTGTCGGCGCCACCCGCGGGTTGGGGACTGTCCTTCGCCGGCGGTACCGGAAACGGCGGATCCATGTGCCAGGCGGCAAGAAGGTTGATGCCTTCTGCCCATCCGGGCCGCTTGATGTGCGTATGGCTCCAGATCTCGTGCTGCCAGTCGACGACGCGGTCGGTTGCGTCGATACAGGCGGCCATCTTCACCACCATCGCCGAGCCATACGGCGCCCACGCGAGCTCGTCCTCGCGTGTCCACTGGACGAGCACCGGCCGTCCGCACGCCCGCGCGAGCAAGGCGGCGTCCAGCGCCACGTCGTCGGCGCCATTGTGTCCGTAACATCCCGCACCGTCCTTATGAATCACATCGACGTCGGCGGTGGCCATGGCCATGACCTGAGCGATCTGGCCGCGAAGGAGATGGCTGCCTTGCGTGTGCGACCAGATCGTGAGCCTGCCCTGGTCGTGCACCGCCAGCGCGCACGACGGTCCGATCGAGGCGTGTGCGATGTACGGCTTCGAGTAACTCGCCTCGAGGCGCCGCATCGCACCCGTGACCGATCGTTCGCCCTGTCGATGCACGGTCGAGCGCACGCTCAGCAGCGTCGGCAGAATATCGCGCACCTCGGTGGACGACGGAAGCAAGGACTCCTCTTTCCACGAGGCCGCGCGGCGGGCGGCCTGGTGCGCGTTCACCGCCTGCTCCTCGCGCTCGGCACACAGGCCGATGAAGTTGCCGCTCACCATGACCGCAACCACGCCCGGCATCGCGCGGATCGCGTCGGCGTCGAAGGCAGCGAGCCGGGCCGAATACGACGGCGGGCGCAGCACGCGACCGAAGACCATGCCTGGAAGCTCGAGGTCGTGAACATACGCCGACCCGGTGACCTTGGTGCGAAGATCGCGCCTTGGCGCGCTCTTGCCGATGAGGCCAAGATCCGCCGCCGCCTTGGGCGCGGCCGCGCCGGTCGCATCGCGGGCGAGGCTGACCCGGGATGCGAGATCCCAATAGCTGGTGCGCAGATCGGTTCCCGCCACTTCGATCGTTCCGTCGCGGACGCGAAGCTCCGCGGCGTTGACTTCGAGCTCGCGCGCTGCCGCCTCCAGGAACAGGCGCCTCACTTCCGCGCACACCAGGCGCATCGCCAGGCCGCCGACCTCGATCGACTGGCTGCCCGCCGTGTACCACTCGTCCGGCGACTGCATCGTATCGCCGGCCACGAGCGAGAGCCGCTCGAGGTCCACGTCCAGCTCGTCGGCGGCGAGTTGCGCGATTGCCGTCTCGATGCCCTGCCCGAGCTCGACCTTGCCGCTGAACACGGTCACGGTACGGTCGACGTTGAAGCGGACCCACCGGTCCAGGCGCGGGGTGGTCCTGAGACTTTGCGGCAATACCGTTGGGCTCATGGCTTGGTCTGGCGCTGCATCACGCGCGCTGCCGCACGAATCGCGCGAAAGATACGCACGTGCGTGCCGCAACGGCACAGGTTGCGATCCAGTGCCGCGGCGATCTGCGCATCGGTTGGATCACGCTCGCGCTTAAGCAGCGCCACGGCCGAGATGATGATGCCGTCGATGCAATATCCACACTGGATCGCCTGCTCGTCGATGAACGCCTGCTGGACCGGGTGGAGATCCCCGGTGTCGGAGCTGGCGATGGCTTCGATGGTGGTGATCTCGTGACCGGGGACCGACCAGAGCGGCGTGTCGCACGACGGCACGGCATTGCCGTCGAGGAGTACATTGCACGCACCGCATTGAGCCTCTCCGCAGCCGAACCGTGTCCCCTTGAGCTTCAGGTCGTTGCGAAGGATGTAAAGAAGCGGCGTGTTCGGCTCGGCCTTGACCTCGTGGTCGCGGCCGTTGATGCGAAGCTTGAACGTTTCAGCCATCGCCCTTCCCGGACCCCGACATAAACGACTCGAGCATCGAGACCAGCGCCTCCGGTTGCTCGAGCATCGGGCAGTGTCCCGAATCCTCGATCTCGCGATAGCGTGCGCCGG
>VBCL01000097.1 GCA_005888865.1 Betaproteobacteria bacterium
AGCGTCAGCGAAATTCGCGTACATAGTCGGGCGCCGAAAAGAGCCAATCGAGCGCGTCGTAATAGCGCTCGGGCGAACGGCCCTGATAGATGTCGTTGCGCACCCGGCGGGCGACGCCATCGGCGTGGTACACCAGCCCGAACAACCGCGAGGAGATCTGCACCCGCGATGCACGCACGAGCCGCAACGCTTCATAGCGCTGGAAGGCCGCCGTGAAATCGCCGTCGCCGCTGTCCGCCGCGGACGCGAGGCAGACCGCGTCCTCCATCGCCATCGCCGCACCTTGCGCCAGGTATTGCAACATCAGGTGCGCAGCGTCTCCCAGCAGCGTGACTGGACCCTCGCTCCAGCGTCCCACCGGTTCCCGGAAGCGCAGCATGCAGCGCCGGAACACCTTGGGCACCCGCAACATATCGAGTGGCTTCTCGCAGTTGGCCGCGAACAGCGGCAACACTTCCTCCGGCGGCGCCTCCTCGTTATGACCGGTCCCGGCCTGTTCGCGCACGACCGTTGCGACCAGGTTGAAAAGCTTCCAGCCTCGCAGCGGGTAATGCACGATGTGCGTCCCCGGGCCCGCCCAGAGCGTGGCGGCGGGCCAGCGCAGATCCTTCGGCATGTCGTCGACCGAGAGCACGGCCCGGTAGCACATGTGCCCCGACACGGGCGGATCCCCATCGCCGACGATCCGCTCGCGTACGGCGGAGCGTGCCCCGTCCGCGCCGACCAGCGCAGCGGCTGCGATGCGAGTGCCGCCATCGAGCTCGACGTTCACGCCGTCGCTCTCGGGCGTGAATCCGCGCACGCGGCTGCTGGTGCGCAGCTCGACGAGACTTTCGCATGCTCTGCAGGCGTCGAGGAGCGCGCCGTGAATGTCGGCGCGATGGGTGACGGCATAAGGATTGCCGTAGCGGCTGCGAAAGCGCTCGTCGAGCGGAACATCGATCACGGGCTCGCCGGTGACGCCGTCCATCATCAGCAGGCGCTCGATGAAAACGGCTTCCCTCTTCACCAGCTCGCCCACGCCCAGCGCATCCAGCGCCGACCACGCGTTGGGAGCGAGCTGAATGCCGGCTCCGATCTCACCGAACTGCTGCGCCTGCTCGAGCACCAGCACGCGGAAGCCCTTGCGCGCCAAACCGAGCGCGCAGGCGAGCCCGCCGATGCCTCCGCCGGCGACGATGACAGGCCTGGTGTTGCGAGCCCTGCTCATGGTGAGCTCACTCCGATTCAATACCGTTATGCGCGCGATTCAATACCGGCATGGCGCGGCCATTGCATCCGCCCGGGCCGAAGTCGAGAATACCAGCGAAGCGTACTGGCGAGGGCCAGGGCGCCGGTTATAGACGATTATCCACGCAAGAGCGTCGTTGCCACGCGCCGGATCCAAACCCTATGGAGGAACCATGTCGAAATCCCGTTTGCCTTATTTGCCATCGCATCGCTCCCTGATCCCGGCTGCGCTGTCGCTGATACTGCTTCCGGCGTGGGGCCAGGATCTGCCGGAAGGCAAGGGCAAGGAGATCGTCGCGGCGCAGTGCAACAGCTGCCACACCCTCGCCAGTCGCGTCGGTGCCGGCTATACGCCCGAGGGCTGGGCGACCGTGCTGCGGATGATGATCAACCAGGGCGTCAACATCCCGGCCGACCAGCTTCCCACGCTCACCGAATATCTCAGCAAGAACTTCCCGGAAAAGGGCAAGCCCGCGGGGGTCGTCATCGACGGGCCGGCGAAGGTCTCGATCAAGGAATGGAAGGTACCCACCCCCGGATCGCGGCCACACGATCCGCTGGCGGCTCGAGACGGCTCGCTCTGGTACACCGGCCAGATGGCCAATGTCCTCGGCCGCCTCGACCCGAAGACGGGCCAGTTCAAGGAATATCCGCTCAAGACTCCGCACTCCGGTCCACACGGGCTGGTCGAGGATAAGGACGGCAACATCTGGTACACGGGAAATACGGGCGCACTGATCGGCAAGCTCGATCCGAAGACGGGCGCGGTCAACGAGTATCCGATTCCGGATCCGGAGGCGAAGGATCCGCATACGCTGATTTTCGATAAGAGCGGCATCCTGTGGTTCACGGTGCAGAACGCGAATCGGATCGGACGACTCGACCCGAAGTCGGCCGAGATCAAGATGCTCACGCCGCCGACGGCGAAAGCGCGACCGTATGGCATGGCCCTGGACTCGAAGGGCACGATATTCTTCGTCGAGTTCGGCACCAACCAGGTCGGAAGCGTCGACCCGAAGACGCTGCAGATTCGCGAGTATCCGTTGCCCGATCCCGCGGCCCGGCCGCGCCGCGTCGCGATCACCAGTGACGACACCGTGTGGTACGCGGATTTCGCGCGCGGCTATCTGGGACGCCTGGATCCCGCCACCGGCAAGGTCACCGAATGGCCGTCTCCGAGCGGGCCGAAATCGGAGCCCTACGGCATCTCCGCCATCAACGACGTGATCTGGTACAGCGAGTCCGGGTCGACGCCGAATACGATCGTGCGCTTCGATCCGAAGAGCTCCAAGTTCCAGAGCTGGGCGCTTCCTGGCGGCGGCAACATCGTTCGCAATACGTCGGTCACGCCGGATGGCAACTTCGTGCTGGCGAACAGTCTGGTCAATGCGGTGACGCTGGTCACGATCCCGAAGTGACATCTGACGATCGGCAACCGCCTCCAAAACTCGCGGCGCGGCTCAACGATACTCGCGACTTAGCCGCTCCGCGATCAGCCTGCTCCCCAGCGCATTGAAGTGAAGGTCGCCTTGGATGTACATGTCGGACCAAGTGTCCTCGGCCTGCGCGTGCGCGAACAGGTCGGGAAAATGGTTGAAGAACCTCCGGCAGCCCGCTTTCGCGCACCACTCGCGCCACAGGCGGACCTGCAGGCTCTCCTCCGAGTCGTAGACCAGCTGCTCCGGCCATGGGTAGACGCCGACTGAAAGCGCGATGCCATGGGCCTTCAGGAGAGTCGCCAGGGCATCCATGTTCTGGGTTGTCTTAGCGATCGCACCGGCGACGCCACCGTCGCCATAGCACGGCAGATCGGCTCTGACCGTCCACATCCCGCGCAGAAAACCCGGGTGATAGGTTGGCGGACCGGGCTTGAAAGAGCCGGCGGAAAGCATGCGATAGAGCAAATAAGTGGCCGGAAGGGCAGGCGCGAGCTTGCGCTTGACCACTGCGACAACGGGAATGGGATGGGCCCCGGCGTCGATTTCCGCGACGTAGCCGTAGGGGCACATGTCCGCATGGCGGTCGATGCTCCCGTCCGGCATCCGTTCGTAGACGATCCCGTCATCCGCGATATCCGAGATATCGATGTACACGATGAGCTCGTCGAACTGGTATCCCTGATCGAGCAGCCATTTCGTTTTTTCAAGGTACAAGAGCGGACTGTAAGAGCCCACCGCGCCATTCAGAACTTCGATATCCGGATTGAGCGCGGCGAATCGGCCCACAAAGGTTTCCTGCCACGGCAATCCCATACCCTCGGCAAAGCTGTCGCCGAGGAAGACGACGCGGTGGCGGCTTGGGACCTTGTCAACGATGCGCGTAGATGCGTCCCGGAATCCCAGGTTGTTGGTGTACATCTCGTAGAACGCGCCGCCCCAGTGCGCGCGCTTCGTGGAGTACATGGGAGCGAAGGTATGGTGAAACCTGGGGTCGCGTATCCGGTAGACGGTTTCGTCGTCGTAGAGATTAAGCTTGCCAGCCGCGTAGTCGAGCGCAAGAAAGCCGATCGCACACACCGCCAATCCCACGACCGCGGCAGCAACGCGCAGCAGGATCGCTTTCCGTAGCTCGGTTCGTATCATCGTGTTTCGTAACGAAGGTTGCCGGCGCGGCCACGCCGCGCTTGATCGTACCACGCTCGCGCCGGTCCGCTCCCCGCGGATGCACGCCCGTTGCATCGCCGCGGCGGCCGCACCGCTATGGCACAATGTCCGAGAAGGCCACTTGTGCGCCACCCTGCGGAGGATGCATGAGCACACAACGCGTTGACGAGCCAGGTTCGCGGCGCAACTTCCTTGGAACCGCGGCGCTCGCGCTTGCGGTGAGCGCACTGCCTCGAGAGGAGGCGCGCGCGCAGACGCAAACGGGCGGCCTCGCGGCAGTGTCAGGCACCGAGCATTGGACCACCAAGCGCGCCGGCGCGGACAGCGTCAAGCTCTTCCTGTGGCGCAAGCGACTGAAGGATGCGGCGAGCACGGGAGCGCGTCGCGGCACGATTCTCTTCGTGCACGGTTCCTCGGTCTCGGCGACGCCCGTGTTCGATCTGCAGATCCCGGGCAAGCCGGATGCGTCAACGATGGATGCGTTCGCACGGCTCGGCTACGACACGTGGTGCGTCGACTGCGAAGGCTACGGCCGCTCGGACAAATCGCGGCCGGTGAATGCGGACGTGTCCTGTGGCGCGGACGATCTCGCCGCGGCCTCGGAATACATCCTGCAACAGAATGCCGGCCAGCGACTACTGCTGTACGGCGCGTCGTCGGGCGCGCTGCGCGCCGGATTGTTCGCGCAGCGCCATCCGGAGCGCGTGGGGCGCCTGGCGCTCGACGCGCTGGTGTGGACGGGGGAGGGCAGCCCGACACTCGCAGAACGCAAGAAGCGCCTCGCCGAGTATCGCGCGAGCAACCGGCGACCGATCGACCGCGCCTTCGTGCAAAGCATCTTCACCCGCGACCATCCCGGCACGAGCGATCTCACGGTGGTCGACGCCTTCGCCGACGCCGTGCTGGCACTCGACACCTCGGTGCCGACCGGGACGTACATCGACATGTCGGCCAACCTCCCGGTCGTCGATCCGGAGAAGATCACAGCGCCGACGCTGATCATGCGCGGGCAATGGGACGGGATCGCGTCATATCAGGATCTCGCCAACTTCTTCGCGAAGCTTCCGAATCCCGACAAGCAGTTTGCCGTGATGCCCGGGATCGCGCACACGAGCACGCGCTCGAAGAACTGGGCGCTCGTCTATCACCTGCTCGACGGCTGGTTCAGCCAGCCCGCGCCGGTGTATGTCGGCTGACAGGCCTCTGGCGCTCCGCCGATCCGACCGGCTATTGCCGCGGCGGAATCTGGATCAGCTCCGCGAGCTGTTCCTTGGTCAGCGGCGCCGCCGTGTACTTGAGCGCAACGGCATCCTGGATGATGACGTCGAGGCCGACGATCTTGTCCGGGTCGACCGATGATTTGGGAAAGAAGTCGTCGCGCGTGCGCTTGGCCATGGCCACAGGAATGCCCACGAAATCGGCATAGGTCTTGAGCGCGACC
This sequence comes from Betaproteobacteria bacterium, assembly GCA_005888865.1. Classification (GTDB taxonomy): domain Bacteria; phylum Pseudomonadota; class Gammaproteobacteria; order Burkholderiales; family Casimicrobiaceae; genus PALSA-1003. Next base: position 5,275 of record VBCL01000097.1, read on the forward strand.
GGGTCGTTCGAATACATCCAGTCGATCGTCTCGCGATACGCCTTCATGAACCGATCGAGGACCGCCTTGCGTGACTGCAGGACCTGCGTGCTGGTGATGAGCAGGCGAACGGTCTGACCCTTGAAGATCGCCGCGTCGTTGCCCGTGGCGATGATCCGGATCTTGCCTTCGTCGAGCTGCTGCAGACCGAATGGCGGCGCTGACCAGCCGATGTCGATCTGACCCGACATGACCTGTGTGAGCGTCGGCGCGGGGCCGCCGGTCGCGGTAGGCTTGGCCTTGAGATCGTACTGTTTCATGAACGCGGTCACGACACCGTGCGTCGACGAGCCGTTGGTCGAATAGGCGATCGTCTTGCCCTCCGTGTCCTTGAGCGTCTTGATGGGCGAGGCCGCGGGAACGTACCAGTACAGATCGGACGCGCCGGTGGTTTCGGCGCCGATGATGCGAACCGGCGCGCCCTTCGAGAATGCGGAAAGCACGCCCATGATTCCCGGCGCGACGCCGATGTCGACGCTGTTCGAGATGACCGCCTGTTGTGTTTCGCCACCGCCCTGCGTCCACAGAATCTCGAGCGTCAGCCCATGCTTCTTGAAGATCCCGGCCCGCTGTCCCAGCTCGGCGATCGTCGTGTCCCAGTTGCCGCGCTGGCCTGCCGCGACTTTGAGCGTGTCGTCGGCGTGTGCGGGAAGCGTGGCCGCGAAGGCCACGGCGGCAAGGGCAACGCATACATGCCTGAACATGCTCATCGACTACTCCTCCGGTGAATATCTCAGGCCGCGGGCGTGATCTGCGACTCGTGCGCCTCGTGAGGCGCGCCCAGCGTCGTCCATTCGGTGTTCTTCGGCACGATGCCCTCGAAAGCTCTGAGTCTCGACTGCGGCGTGCGGTCGGCGGTGGTCCCGATCGCGGCGCCGCCGTCGCGCACCTTGCACGCGGCGTCAACCATGATGCGCCGGAACTGCACGATGGCGACATCGCTTGCACCGAGTCGCTCGCGCGACCGGTCCGCGATCGGTCCCATCGTCTCCCACATCGCGATGTCCTGGTTCGGGATCCCCTCGATACCCGTATGGCTGTCGCGCTTCATCGCCTCGCGATCCTGAAGATAATTGTTGGCGCGCGTCCGGATGCGACGGAAGTTCGCATCCAGATCGACGCCGACCTGCGCCTTGCAGAACCTGCGCCAGTCGTCCTGGTCGATGCCTTCGCCTTCGCTCCAGGCGATGAAGTAGAACATCGTGTTGGTATCGTCCTGCGGAATGTTGAGGATCGAGAGATTGTAGCGGTTGTTCGGCGGAATCAGCACCGTGAATGGAGCGACAAAGAGCGTAATGCGCAGATAGTCGTGGGTACCCGCATTCTTGATCGGCCGCCGGATCGCAACGTAGCGAAAGCCGAAGTCGGTCCGCTGGACCTGCAGGCGCGGTGCCTTGTCGGTCGACGGGCGCAGCCATTCATTCGCGGTCGCGCCGGCGCGATCGACCTGCGCGGGCACCATGTCGGTGGAATGCAGGCTGGAGCTATGCGCCGAATCGATCGCCCCTTCGAGCACCTGCGCCCAATTGCAGCCGACGTGCATTTTCACGATGCTGGTGCGGACGTCGGGCGAGGGCGCCCACGCCGGAGGCTCGAAGTCGCGCATCTCGTCTGGCGAGCCCATCCAGACCCAGACGAAGCCGCCGGCCTCGCGGCTCGGGTACATCTTGTGGGTCACCTTCTTTGCGAGCACCGCTTCGTGCGACTCGGAAGGCCGGTCCACGACGTTGCCTTCGACGTCGACCTTCCAGCCGTGATAGAGGCAGCGCAACCCGCACTCTTCGTTGCGCCCCAGCGCGAGCGATGCACGTCGATGCGGGCAATGCTCATCGAGCACGCCGATCCGGCCCTCGGTATCGCGAAACGCTACGAGGTCCTCACCGAGGAGCCGCACACGGACGGGCGGTCCATCGCGCAGCGCGACCTCCTCGGACAAACACGCAGGGATCCAGTGACGACGCATCAGGCGCCCCATCGGGGCGTCGCCTTCGACGCGGCAGAGCAGCTCGTTGTCTTCGGTGCTGAGCATGCTTCCCTCCAGGGTTGCGCCGCAGGACGTCGGCACGGCGTCCGCGGACAATCCCGTTGCCCCGTTTCCGGGCCGGGCATAATATTAGGTCCCTAAGCAAATGATACGCATTCCGATTTTTGCTGTCGAGCGCCGGGCTCGCGGGTACCGCGAAGCGCCGCCGGATCGATCGTGACCGATGGCTGAGCGGAGGCTTCGCGTCGGCGTTGCCGGCCTGGGGCGGGCGTTCACGGTGATGTTGCCCACGTTTGCGGCCGATCCTCGCGTCGAGCTGGTTGCGGCCGCCGATCCCCGCACCGACGCGAGGCAGCGGTTCGCCGCCGACTTCGGAGCGCGTACCTATCCGTCGCTGGACGAGCTTTGCGCCGATTCCGACGTGGAGGTCGTCTACATCGCCACCCCGCACCAGGATCATGCCGCGCACGTCGCGCACGCGGCATCGCGCGGCAAGCACGTGCTGGTCGAGAAACCGATGGCGACCACCCTCGACGACTGTCGTAGCATGATCGACGCGGCCGAGCGCGCCGGCGTCGTGCTGATCGTGGGTCACAGCCACAGCTTCGATCGGCCTGTCTTGCGCACGCGCGAAATCATCGCCAGCGGCACGGTCGGCGATGTCCGCATGATCGCCGCGCAGTACTACACCGACTTTCTATACCGTCCGCGCCGCCCCGAGGAGCTCGTCACGGCACGCGGCGGCGGAGTGGTGTTCAGCCAGGGTGCGCACCAGGTCGACATCGTGCGCCTGCTCGGCGGTGGCGCGGTTCGCAGTGTCCGCGCGCTCACCGGCGCCTGGGACTCCGCGCGACCCACCGAGGGCGCGTACGTGGCGCTCCTGACCTTCGACGACGGGGTGATCGCGTCGCTCACCTACAGCGGCTACGCGCATTTCGATGGAGACGAATTCTGCGACGGAATCGGCGAATTGGGCGCGCCCAAGGATGCGAGCGCCTACGGTGCGGCGCGCAGGGCTCTGCGCCAGGTCACCACCGTCGATGAGGAAGCCGCGCTCAAGAATGCCCGGAACTACGGCGGCACGGTCTATGCGATGCAATCGGCGAGCGTGTCTGCCGGTCGTACCCATTCGCACGTGGGATCCCGGTGGCACGAACACTTCGGCTGCGTGCTCGTCTCCTGCGATCACGCCGATCTGCGGCCGCTCCCGACGGGCGTCATCGTCTACGGCGACACCGGGATCCGTCTCGATCCGCTTACCAAACCCGACGTCCCGCGTGCCGAAGTTATCGACGAGCTCTATGGCGCCGTCGTCCGCGGTCAGCCGCCATTGCATGGCGGACGATGGGCGATGGCGACGCTCGAAGTCTGTCTCGCAATCCTGCAGTCGGCGCGCGAGCAGCGCGATATTGCGCTCGTTCACCAGCGCGACGCTCCCTCCGGCGAGCCATGCGCGCGCGGTTGAAAGCATCGACAGCACGAAAACGCGCGGCTGCAAGGTCGCCGCGGTCCAGCCGAGGACAGGGCCCGACGGGAAGCATGGAGACCGACGCCGAGCGCATCCTCCATCACTGGCGTGACGCAGTGCCCAACGACCGGATGGCGCATCTCGTCAAGGATACGACTCGCGCACTGGTCCGCGCGCTCCAGTCCCGCCTCGCGGCACACGGCGTCTCCTTCGGCCACTGGACTTTCCTGCGCATCCTCTGGGAGCACGACGGGCTGACGCAGCGCGAGCTCAGCCGGGAGGCCGGCGTGATGGAGCCGACGACGTTCGCCGCGCTCAAGGCCATGGAGCGCCTCGGCTATATCGCGCGAGGGAGCTCGCCCGGGAACCGCCGCAAGGTTCCCATCTTCCTGACCGAAGAAGGGCGAGCGCTCAAGCGTGCTCTGGTGCCACTGGCCGAGGAGGTCAATCGCGTTGCGGTGCGAGGCGTGGCTGCCGGGGACGTCGCGGCGACACGGCGAACGCTGCTGGCGATATTGGAGAACCTCGCGCGGGACGCGTAGCGCGGGGCGCAACGGCGAGTACGTTTCGCTCTACAGTCGCGGCCGGGGCACGACGTAGGGAGGGCTCGGCGCTCCGCCGAGTGATGGCGGACGCCTGGACGCCGGGTGTCGTGGCGGATGCGACCGAAACGGCGCATAGCCCGCAACCGGGTACGCATACGCCCCGTCACCAAGCGTTTCCTCGCCGTTGTATCCGTCCCCCGCGCCGCGCTGCAACTGGGCGGCGAGGAGTTCCTTCTGCCCGGCGAGCCTCCGCTCGTCAACCATGCGTTGCGCGGCACTCGCGTCGAGCGCGTCGCGAAAGCGTTCCAGCTTGGCCACCGCCACGGTGTCTACTTCGCCAGTACGGATGTCGAACGGCGCGCCTTCCTTGCAAGGCAGGTCGGTGTAGACGACGCCCAGGTGCGTATCGAGGCAGCGATAGACGACCGTGCTCGCTGCTCGACTCGCCGTGCTGGCCAGCGCAGCCGCCGCCACGCACAGCATGAGAAGAGGGGTTGCCGAGAGAAATCTTCTATCGCGCGTCATTGCCGACTCCCGCCGCATGAGGGCCGCCACGCCGTTTCTCAACCGTCGTCGATGCCCGGCGAGACGCTTGGGCGTTGCGCAAACATTCTACTCTGCCCTTGGTGCCCGTCGAGGCATCGATCGATTGACGTCCATGTCGCCGTCCATTAGGTTAGCCCCGTCCATGAATCTTCCACGGCATGCCTTGACCATGAAGCGGAGCGCGCCATAGCGACCTGGTCGAGCCGGCTCTTCGACGAGATCGCATTGGGCCAGAGCGCGACCTACGCTCGAACGCTCGATGCCGGCGACATCGAGTTCGTCGATATGGTGACCGGCGATCGGCCCGAAGGCGAACCCGTGCCGAGCGCAGCGCGATCCGCGCCGGCCAGCGGTTGCCGCATTCTGATCGCCGCAGCTATCGGCACCCAGCTCCCCGGCCCGGGCAGCACCGTGATCGAGGAAAGCTGCCGTTTCGCCGGTCGCGTGAGCGTCGGTGATGCGCTTGCCGCGACGGTCACCGTGCGCGAAAAGCGCCCCGACGGCGCCTTGCTGGTACTCGACGCCCGCTGCGTGAACCAGCGCGGCGAAGTGCTCGCCGAAGGGACGTCGATCGTCGCCTGTCCGGCGACGCGCCGGACGATCGAGCGGTTAGGGCAGATCGACGTCGCGCTGCACCGTTATAACGCGTTTCAGCGTCTGATCGATCGGTGTGCAGGACAATCGGCAGTGACGACCGCGATCGTGCATCCCTGCGATACGGACTCGCTGCGTGGGGCACTCGATGCGGCGGCGAACGGTCTCATTGTGCCGGTACTGGTCGGGCCTGAGGCGAAGATACGCGCGGTCGCCGCGGCCTCCGGCATCGATCTCACCGGCGTGAAGATCGTTGGGACCGAGCACAGCCACGCCGCGGCGGACAAGGCGGTGGCGATGGCGCGCGCCGGCGAGGTCGAGGCGCTGATGAAGGGAAGCCTCCACACCGACGAGCTGATGGGCGCTGCCGTCGCCTCGGCCACGGGCCTGCGCACGGCGCGCCGCATGAGCCACGTGTTCGTCTTGGATGTGCCGACGTATCCCAAGCCGTTGCTCATCACCGACGCCGCGATCAATATCTATCCCGACCTCGAGACCAAGCGCGATATTTGTCAGAACGCGATCGACTTCGCGCAGGCGCTCGGCGTGACGCGGCCGAAGGTGGCGCTCCTGTCCGCGGTCGAAACGGTAAATCCGCAGATCCAGGGCACCGTCGACGCCGCGGCGTTGTGCAAGATGGCCGATCGCGGTCAGATCACCGGCGGGATCCTTGACGGACCGCTTGCCTTCGACAATGCGATCAGCGCAGCCGCTGCTAGGATCAAGCAGATCGAATCGCCCGTC
>VBCL01000383.1 GCA_005888865.1 Betaproteobacteria bacterium
GATGCGCCTTACCCTGCCCATCGAGCACGCAGCACACCGCGCGGGGCCCCGATGATCATCCGAGCGAGGGCACCGCTACGGCTGGGCCTGGCCGGCGGGGGCACCGACGTGTCCCCCTACTGCGATCGCTATGGTGGACTGACCCTCAACGCCACCATCGACAAGTACGCCTACACGATCATCGAGCCGCGCGCAGAGGGAAGTCTCGTCCGGCTGGTGGCTGCAGATACCCGGGAGATCTGGGAGGGCGAAGGCAGTCCGCGGCTTGCGCCGGATGGAGGGTTGAAACTGCACAAGGGCGTCTACAACCGCATCGTCCGCGACTTCAACGCCGGCCGTCCGCTTTCGCTGGTGATGACGACCCATACGGACGCGCCGCCGGGCTCCGGGCTCGGCTCGTCGTCGACGCTGGTCGTGTCGATGATCAAGGCATTCGTCGAGTGGCTGGGCCTGCCTTTGGGCGAGTACGAGATTGCGCGCCTCGCCTACGAGATCGAACGCGTCGACGTCGGTCTCTCAGGAGGTCGCCAGGACCAGTACGCGGCGACCTTCGGCGGGTTCAACTTCATGGAATTCCATCCCGGCGAACGGGTGGTCGTCAATCCGCTGCGGATCAAGAACTGGATCATTTCGGAGCTGGAAGCATCGCTCCTGCTCTACTTCGGCGGCGTCTCCCGCGACTCGGCGAAGATCATCGACGAGCAGTCCGATAACGTGACGCGGAACCAATCCGCTGCCATCGACGCCATGCACGCCCTCAAGGGTGAGGCGATTGCCATGAAGGAGAGTCTGCTCCGAGGCGATTTCGAGCAGCTGGTCGAATCGGTGCGCGCCGGATGGGAGGCGAAGAAGCAGATGGCGAAGAGTATTTCCAATCCGCAGATCGACGAGATCTACGAGCTCGCGCAGCGGGCAGGCATGCGCGCAGGCAAGATTTCCGGCGCGGGCGGCGGCGGCTTCATGATGATGCTGGTCGATCCGGTCCGGCGCATGGACGTGATGCGGGCGCTGCAGCAGATGCCCGGCCAGATCTTCACCTGCCATTTCACCAAGTACGGGACCCAGGGATGGAAGCTCTATTGACATGACCGATCAACTCCACCGGAGCATCCGCGAGCAGCTTCGCGAGACCGCGCGCAATCTCGACCTCATGGCCTCCGACGACGAGCTCGTCGGCCACATCGCCAAGATCGCCAGTGCATGCGTGGCCGCGCTCGGCAACGGCCACAAGGTGCTCTTTGCCGGGAATGGCGGGAGCGCGGCCGACGCTCAGCATCTGGCCGCCGAGCTCGTGAGTCGGTTCGCCTACGACCGCCCGGGGCTGGCGGCGTTCGCGCTGACGACCGACACGTCGGTGCTGACGGCAATCGGCAACGACTACGGCTACGAACGGCTCTTCGCGCGTCAGATCGAGGCCGTGGGTTCGGCAGGCGACGTCTTTTTCGGGATCTCCACGTCCGGACGCTCACCCAACGTGCTCAACGCCCTCGATACGGCGCGGGCAAAAGGACTGGTCACGGTCGGGATGACCGGTCGGACCGGCGGCACGATGGCGGAGCGCTGCGACCACCTGCTGCGCGTGCCGTCGAGCGCGACCCCGCGCATCCAGGAAGGGCACATCGCCATGGGGCACGCGATCTGCCAGATCATCGAAGCGCAAACGTTTCCCAGATCGCCCGACGAAGCGTCGTCATGACGCTCGGCTCCCACGAAGAGTCCTAATGCAGGCAATCGTCCTCGCGGGCGGCCTCGGCACGCGCTTGCGCGGGGTCGTGGACGATCTTCCCAAGCCGATGGCGCCGGTACGCGGCCGCCCGTTCCTCGCATTCGTTCTCGATCAGCTGGTCGATAGCGGCTTCAAGACCGTAACGCTCGCGACGGGCTATCGGCACGAGGCGATCCGCTCGTACTTCGGCGCGGGCTATCGTGGTCTTGCCCTGCGCTATTCGGTGGAACCCGAGCCCCTGGGCACCGGCGGGGCGATCCGCCTGGCCTGCGACGGCGTCAGCGCCGATAACGTCTTCGTGCTGAATGGCGATACCTACCTCGAGCTTGATTTCCGCGCGATGCTCGCCGCCCATGCAGACACAGAAGCGGAGATTACGATCGCCGTTTGCCATGTGCCCGACGTCGCACGTTACGGAGCCCTCGAGCTCACCGATGACACAGTCGGAGCGTTTCTGGAGAAGGGACGGTCAGGGCCGGGGTGGATCAACGCCGGAACCTATGTCATGGGGCCGAAGCTGCGTGCACGCCTTCAGCGCCGCGGGGCGTTTTCGTTCGAGCGTGACCTGCTCGTGCCCGGAGTAAGCAGCATCCGACCGCGTGCGTTCCGGTCTTCCGGACGGTTCATCGACATCGGCACTCCCGAAGACTATGCGCGCGCCCAGCTGTTCTTCCGGCCGCCCGGATAGTTCATTCGTTCTCGCAAGCGCAACGCCACGACCGCCGGTAACCGACATAGGAGTAACCCGCAATGTTTCTAAGACCGCGTACTTTGGTTACCGGAGGCGCCGGCTTCCTGGGGTCGCACCTCTGCGAGCGTCTCCTGGCCAGTGGTCACGACGTCATCTGCGTCGACAATTTCTTTACGGGGGCCAAGGACCACATCACGCATCTCATCGCTCATCCCCACTTCGAGCTGTTGCGCCATGACGTTACCTTCCCCCTCTACGTCGAGGTCGACGAAATTTACAACCTCGCTTGTCCCGCATCGCCCATCCACTACCAGCGCGATCCGGTACAGACGACCAAGACAAGCGTACATGGAGCGATAAACATGCTCGGGCTGGCCAAGCGGATCAAGGCGCGCATCCTTCAGGCCTCGACCAGCGAGGTCTACGGCGATCCCGAGGTGCATCCCCAGACCGAAGACTATTGGGGCCGTGTCAATCCGATCGGATTGCGTGCCTGCTATGACGAGGGAAAGCGCTGCGCCGAAACGCTCTTCTTCGACTATTACCGGCAGCACCAGGTCCCGATCAAGGTCGCCCGGATATTCAATACCTACGGCCCGCGCATGCACCCGAACGACGGAAGGGTGATGTCAAACCTCATCATGCAGGCTCTTCAATCGAGACCGCTGACCATCTACGGTGACGGCTCGCAGACGCGATCCTTTTGCTACGTCGATGACATGATCGATGCCCTGCGGGAATCCGACCGAGTGTTCGATTCTCGATCTTGCGACGACGATCATCGAAATGACCAAGTCGGGCTCGCGGGTCGTGTTCGAAGGCCTGCCACCGGACGATCCGCGTCAAAGGAAGCCCGACATCGGCCAGGCGATGCGCTTGCTCGGTTGGTCGCCAACCACCTCGCTGCGCGAAGGGTTGAGCAGGACGATCGCGTATTTCGACTCGGGACTCACGAAGCCTGACGCGCTCTAGCTCGTGCCGAGAACTCCGGGTCGCGATGGCGCAGCGGCCGATCTCTCAGGTCAGTCTCATCACATAGACCGGCGTGTCCACGTGCCGCACGAGAACCGCGAGATCGATTGCCCCGAACGACGCGATTCGGAAGCGCCCGAACGTCTGCGAGAGGTGCACGGGATAGCGTGAACGGCCCGCCGCGTCGGCGATCGGGTCGAGCGTTCCGGCTCCGGGTTGGCACGGTCGCCACGTCCACTTCCCGCTCAACGCGTCGCTCGAGCGTCGAGCTTCGTGCGGGGCGACAAGGTATACGGTCCCGTTGTCGAGCGGCGAGAAATAGACGACGCAGGCAAGGTTCGGCGCATAAGCCATCGCGGCATAGGGTTGCAGTACAGGCTTCGATCCCGCGGATTCGATGCGTTCGATTGCGCGTCCCGGGTCGGACGGATCGATCGCCCAGATCTCGTTGCGCGCATGCACCTCGACGACAATGACATCGACCACCGGATCGAGCTGCATCGCGTTGTGATTGGCGATCCTTCGAACCTTGCTCGGAAAGTGATCCGTCCATCGACCGAACGTCCCATCGCCGTTGTTTCCGTCCGGGCTGAAGCCGATGAAGGCGTTGCCTCCGCCGTCATCACCCGAGTGCCCCCAGACCATGCGGCGTGACGCGTCCCACGTGGTCCACCCGCCTGAGTTCAGGATCGCCGTCGGATGGAGCGGGCCGCGGCGCCAGGTAAGCGTCTCGAGGTTGAAGAGATGCGGGATCGCGACCGCCTTCACATCTGGTCCCAGCTCGGTCTGGCCCTTGAGCAGGATGTAGTCGTTCCCAAGCGGGTCGTACTGCACGTAATCGTAGGTATGCGGAGGCAACGGCGAGCCGTCCGGATACACCGACTCGGGATAACATGCGCCGGCGCCATATTGATCGTCTCGACCCGAAACAAAACCATCGGTGATCCTTCGCCACTCCCGCGAAGCCAGGTCAAAGGCGTGCACACCGGAGCCGAAATAGTCGTTGTGACCGCCCCCGTAGACGATCATCGAACCGCTCTGTCCATACCGCGACGCGTAAGCCGCGCCGTTCCATCCCTCGGTAATCGCGCTGAATCCGGCGACGCCATGCCACGGAGACTTCGGCTCCCGTCCCAGCATTCTGCGCAGGCGCTCCCGGATCGTCCGCGCAGGATTGAGAATCGGATTTCGCGCCGGATCGGTGTCGATCAGGTAGCGCGTCCCCGGTGCAGTAGCCGGCAAATCCAGGTCCGGAGCATCGCCGGAGATCGCATACCAGCGATGTAAGCGCATCCGCTCGACCCAGGTCGGGGTAATATTGGCCGTCACTACGCTACCGGAGGGTTCCATGCGAGGCTCACGTCTGGTCTTTCTCGCGGCCGCCTTGGGCGCTGCCTGCGCTACTCACCTGGAGAGCTCGTCGTCGCCGACGGTTGCGCGATGGGAGGACCGCGATGTGTCCGAGCTGATCACTGCCATCGGGCCCTACGACACCACGTCGCTCAAGGGCGACTGGCGATCGTACGACTGGTATCGCTTCGGAAATTGCCATCTGGCCGCGCGCACGTCCCTAGAGGGCAAAATCCAGAAGATCGAGCTGGAGGGAATGGGTTTCGGTTGCAATGTCTACCTTCAAAAGCTCGGCGCGAGCTAGGCGTAGCTCGGTAAGATGGAAGTAGACACGGGGAACAAGGCGCTCCTTCTCGACCGTGATGGAGTCATCAACGTCGACAAGGGCTACGTCGGACGCGTCGAGGCGTTCGAGTTTCTTCCCGGAATCTTCGACCTGTGCCGTATCGCCCTGGACGCGGGACTGCTCCCCATTATCATCACCAACCAGGCCGGGATCGGACGCGGCTACTACTCGGAGGACGACTTCCAGACGCTCACCGAGTGGATGCTCGGCGAGTTCCGCGCGCGCCGCATCGACATCGGCCGCGTCTATCATTGTCCCTACCACCCCGAGGCGGGCTTGTCGGAGTACCGGCGCGAGTCTTTCGATCGCAAGCCGAACCCGGGAATGATCCTCAGGGCAAGGGACGACTTCGGCCTCGACTTGTCGCGCTCGGTGCTCGTGGGCGACAAGGATTCGGATATCGAAGCCGGACGCGCCGCAGGTGTCGGGTTCAACATCAAGCTGTTGCATGAGCCCTTGACAGCAAGCGCGCCGGATCGACTCGAGTTCGGCACGCTACAGGCCATCCGCGACTGGCTCGCCCGCGCTTTCGCCGGGCCCGTCGCCCGATAGCGACCCCTCAGCGCCAGCGCACGCAGCTCGTCCACGCGCCGCTGATGCGTGAAGTTCTCCAGCACGCGCCGCCTTCCATTCAGGCCCATTCGTTCGGCTTCTGCCAGGTTTCACGGCTTCGAGCTGCTCGCCGTCGACACGGAGCCCCGTGACGCCGTCGATGACCGCCGAACCGGTTCCACCGGCCGTTCCGGACAGTGCGGGCCTTCCGGCACAAGCAGCCTCGAGAAAAACCAGACCGAAGCCTTCGGTATCCCCCTCGATATCTCGGTTGGGCATGGCGAACAGATCGCACGCCCCGTACCAGCGAGGCAGGTCGTCGTAGCTCACATGGCCGAGCAGATGCAAGCGATCCGATACACCGAGCTCCGCCGCGAGGCGCGACAGGTATTCCCGATCCTCGCCAATGCCAATCAGCGCGTAATGTGCGTCGACGCCCTGCTCAGCAAGTCTGGGCAGCGCCCGAATCACGCTATCGAAGCCCTTGCGCCGCTGGAGCCTCCCCACCGAGAGAACGAGACGCTGCCCCGGTCTGAGCCCGAGTCCATCGCGCAGCGCATCGCCGGCAATCCCGGGCCGGAACCGTTCCTCGTCCACGGTCGGGTAGACCACCGCAATGCGTCCCGGGTCGACACCGAGCAGCCCCACCAGCGTGTCGCGGGTAAAGTCGCTGTTGGCGAGAACTGCATCGGCACGCCTGAACACGGAGCACATCAGCGCGAACTTCCTGCCGCGCCCCCAATTGGTCAGCTCTTCGCCGTGCGCGTAGATCAGCACCGGGCGGCCGAGGAGCCGGGCAACAGCCCATGCGATGAGCCCCTCCGGCAACACTCGCCCGGCGAAAATCGCGACAAAGCGCCGTGTGATCGCCACGGTGGCGGTCTTTGCGAAGAGTTTCGCGTAGATGAGCAGCGACTCGGGTCTGAGCCACCGCACTCGCCTCAGAGCGAGGCGATGGACCGTGTTCGGATGCGCCTGATCGAAATCAGATGCCCCGGGGACATCGGCGGTGACGACATGGATCTCCTTGCCACCCAGCCGACGGAAGTCATCGTCGAAAGACACCGCCGTCCCGCCCTTGGTGGGCAGGAACAGTTCGGTCACCATCAGGAACGGCGTCTTCACGGATATGGGGGTCGAGCCATCAGAAGGTCGCAATGAGCTCGGTGCCAAGCCTGGCATAGTTGCCACCGTCAAACCGGCAGGCGCCGATGAAATGGATGAACTCGGTCACGCCCTGTTTCATCTTGTGGCAATCGGCGTACTTGGGATGCGGCAGGACGACCGCGTTCGGTACGTTGGCGATGACGATGTTCGACATCACCTGCTCGCTGCCCCACTCCGCCCATCGGCCACCGAGGGCCGAGCCCATCTGCTCGGAGATCGCCTCCACGAAGCTCCGCTCGAAGGAGCCCCGTGCAAATCCCGCAAACCCTGAGCAGCCCCGCACGTAGCGCAAGGATTCGAATTCGCGAAGCCTGTCGAAGTGCGCCTCGGCAACGACCTGCACATGATCGTGGCCCTGCGGGAGCAGCTTTCGCGCGGTGTCGCATCGTTCGCGCATGGTTTCGACCTTCTGACGGTCCCACGTCCCGAGCGCGAACGCGGTCTGCCGCTCGATGCACGCGCGAACTTCGTCGATTGCGCCGACCGTCAGCGTGTCGCTGTCGAGCTGGATGACGTAATGGTCCCGAACCAGCGCCGAGATCGCCAGCAGTCGCTCCCACGTGCCGCCCCTCGGGCAGGCGCTGCTGCGAAACTCGGCGCGATCGAGGAAGGTCAGCCCAGGAACGTGCTCGCCCAGCGCGGCGCGATCGTTGGAGGTCAGGCTTCCGTCGTCGAGGACGTACACGGCGCGGGGCTTGACCTGCCGCGCGAACGACTTGACGGCGAGCATGAACAGCAAAACGTCCTTGTGCTGCAATTGGCTCAAAAGCACCATCCGCGAGGCTGCGTTCAAGCCGACCGGCGCGGTGCGCAGGATCCCGCTGCATTCCCCGGAGAAGCGGGCCCGGCGGACAAGGTCCTTCAGTTTATAGAGCATGGCATTGGGGTTACATCTGCGACGATATCATTATCCCCCGGCAGTGCCCCTTCGAACCGGGAGGAAGTGGTCCTGATGGGAACCGCGAGTGCGCGTCCATCGCACATAGGCTCCCCACCCTCGAGGGTTGATGTCGGGCCCAGTCGTCGGCCGCTTCGTCACGTCGCGCAGCGGCTTGGTACACTTGCCGCGCCATCGGCCGAGGCCCACAAATGCTGTTCAACTCCTATTTCTTCATTTTCGTGTTCCTGCCGGTGACCTTCGGCGTTTTCTTCCTGCTTGGCAGGCATCGCGAACTACGAGCTGCGGTGGCATGGCTGGTCATTGCGTCGCTCTTCTTTTATGGCTGGTGGAACCCTGCATATGTCGGCCTGATCATCGCGTCGATTCTTTTCAATTATGCGGCCGGGACCATGCTGGGCAGGGAGCGACGAAGTCAATCGATGCGCCGCGCCGCGCTGACCTTTGCCGTCGTCACCAATCTCGTCGTGCGCGGCTATTACAAGTACGCAGGGTTCTTTCTCACCAGCCTCAATGCGGCACTGAACACGGGCTACGGCCTTGGCGAGATCATTCTCCCCCTCGGGATTTCGTTCTTCACCTTCACGCAGATCGCATATCTTGTCGATGCCTACCGCGGCGAAGCACGAGAATACAGGTTCCTTCATTACGCCAGGTTTCTTCATTACGCCTTGTTCGTGACCTATTTCCCCCACCTGATCGCAGGACCCATACTTCATCACAAGGAGATGATGCCGCAGTTTGGACAACGGTCGATCTATCGCTTTGACGGAACGAGTTTTGGGGCGGGAATGACGTATTTTGTCCTCGGGTTGTTCAAAAAAGTGATCATTGCCGACGGCCTTGCCAAGTTTGCGAGCCCGGTTTTCGCCGCCGCCAGTCACAGCCAGACGATATCAAGCATCGACGCCTGGGGCGGGGCATTGTCGTACACCTTTCAGCTCTATTTTGACTTCTCCGGCTACTCGGACATGGCGATCGGTCTTGCGCTGATGATGGGCATTCGCCTGCCGCTCAACTTCAATTCGCCGTACAAGGCCGTCAATATCATCGACTTCTGGCGCCGCTGGCACATGACCCTGTCGCGCTTTCTTCGTGACTATCTCTATTTTTCGCTCGGCGGCAATCGGCATGGCGAAACTCGGCGCTACGCGAACCTGCTGCTTACGATGGCGCTCGGTGGGCTTTGGCACGGAGCCGGCTGGACATTCGTGCTCTGGGGTACCTTGCACGGCTTCTATCTGATGGTGAACCATGCTTGGCAAACGGTCCGCCAACGCCTGGGGCAGGACCTGGAACGGCGCACCGTGCTTGGCACATTCGTTGGCAGCGCGATAACCTTCCTCGCCGTAGTCGTAGGATGGGTTTTCTTTCGTGCGGACACCCTCGGCACGGCGCGACGTCTCCTCGAAAGCATGTTCGTCTTGCACGGCTCACAGGTTTCGCCGTTCTACGCATTGGCGATCCAGGACGCCCCGGTCGCTCGCTGGCTGCGACTCGTTGTTTCGAACCCGACGTCCGAAGTCGTGCTGCTTGTGATGCTGCTGGTACCGGCCGCGATCGCTTTTCTCGCCCCCAATACGCAGCAAATATTCGCACGCTACTACGTGCCGCCACAGCGTTCGGTCGATCCTTCAGCCACGAGCAGCGCCATATTGTGGAGCCCCCGCCGGGCGTTTGCCGTTGTCGCGGGCGTCGCCGCCGCATGGGCCATCCTCGGATTGACGCAAGTCAGCGAGTTCCTCTATTTCCAGTTCTGAGGTCAGCCAGGCACATGACCCCGGAACGCCAATATCTGCGCTGGTTCTTCGCCGCTGCGGCGGCGTCCCTCGCACTGATAGCTCTCTTGAATCTCGCGGTAGATCCGTACAGCGTTTTCGGCAGCCCGCGCATTCCCCGCTTCAATGCCAACAAGCCGGATTTCGTCGAGCAACTGCGCCTGACACATGTTTACGCAGTGGCACGACGCAAGCCGGGCTGTATTCTGCTCGGGACCTCGCGCACAGGTAGAGGACTGGACCCGGATCATCCCGCCCTGCGGCAACTTGATTGCT
>VBCL01000389.1 GCA_005888865.1 Betaproteobacteria bacterium
ACCGTCGGCGGAGACCTTGAATCGCCGCACGTGGTGCGGGCCGTCCGTGCTGTGCGTGAGGCCGCTGTCGACGATGTACAGGAGCGATTCGTCCGGTGAAAACGCGAGGCCGTTGGGCTGCACGAAATCCCGTGCGACGACCGTGACGCGGCCGTCGGCAGGATCGATGCGATAGACGTTGCAGGCGCCGATCTCACTCTTTGCAGCGTCGCCCTCGTAATCCGTGTCGATGCCGTAGCTGGGATCGCTGAACCAGACGCTGCCGTCGCTCTTCACCACCACGTCGTTGGGAGAATTGAAGCGCTTTCCGTCGTGGCGGTCCGCGAGCACCGTGCGGCTGCCGTCGAACTCGGTGCGCGACACGCACCGGCTGCGATGCTCGCAGGAGACGAGCCGTCCCTCGTGGTCGACGGTGTGGCCGTTGCTGTAAAGCGCCGGCTGGCGAAACACCGAGACGGAGCCATCGGTCTCGTCCCAGCGCAGCGTCCGATCGTTCGGGATGTCGGACCACACGAGATAGCGCCCGGCCGCGAACCACGCCGGTCCCTCGGCCCAACGGCAGCCGGTATAGAGCTTCTCGACATGGATGTAGGGCAGCGCGAGCTTGCGAAAGCGCGGATCGACGACTGCGAAGCTGGACGTGAGTTGGAGGGCCATGCGTCGTCCCTGGATCGGGTCACTCCGAATGCCGCGGGCCGCGGCCGTAGATGAGCAGCATCGCGATGATCACGACGCCGTAGATCACGTGGCGCCCGAATTCCTCGATCTGCATCACCGACAGGATCGATTGCAGCAACGTGATCAGGATGACGCCGGCCACCGTGCCCGGATAACTGCCGCGGCCGCCGAGAATGGACGTTCCACCGAGCACCACGGCGGCGATCGCCGGCAGCAGGTATGGATCGCCCATTGCCTGCGCCGCCTTGCTCGCGTAGCCCGCGAGCAGCACGCCGCCGAATGCGGACAGGCCGCCGGCGAGCGCAAAGGCCGCCATCACGACGAGGCGAGTACGCGCGCCGGAGAGGTAAGCGGCGCGCTCGCGGTTGCCGATCGCGTAGACGATGCGGCCGAACGTCGTGCGGGTCAGCAGAAAGACGACGGCGATGCCGACCACGATCCAGACCAGCAGCGCATTGGGCATCCCCAGCACGCTACGGCCGGTCGCAAGGAAGCGCATCGCGGGCGACGAGGCGTCCTGCGGCGAAAAGCCGCCGGTGTGCACGACCATCAGCCCTTGCGCCACCGCGTTCACCGCCAGGGTGACGACCATCGACGGAATGCGAAGAAACGCGACACCCACCCCGCTCACGAGCCCGAGCGCGACGCCGCAGGCGACGCCCACCGGAATGGCCAGGACGTCGCCGAGCGGTCCCCAGCCCGCGGCTGCGGTCGACATCATCCCGCCGACAGCGACGACCCAGGGGACCGACAAGTCGATCTGCCCCAGCAGGATCACGATCATCGTGCCCGTTGCGATGATGCCAAGGAAGGAAGCGACCTTGTGTTGCTGCTGCAGATACTCGGGCGACAGGAAGCTGCTCGAATAGAGGCTCCCGACAAGCAGCACGAGCACGATGCACCCGAATGCCCAGGCGATGGCTGGGTCGATGTGCTTCCACGGGCTCGCGGCGCGGCGGCCAGACGTGTCGCTCATGCCGCTCGCGGGGGCGCGCGATTCATCCATACAGGTCGAGCCGGTTGCGGATTCGAAGCAGTCGAGCCGTGCCGAGACACACGGCGGCGAACAGGACGAGACCCTGGAACAGCGGCTGCCAGAGCGGCTCCACGTTGAACACGAAGAGCAGATCGCCGATGGTGCGAAACATGAGCGCGCCGAAGATCGCGCCGACCGCGCTGCCGGAGCCGCCGAACAGCGACACGCCACCCAGCACGACCGCCGCGATCGAATAGAGCGTGTAGGTGCTGCCGTTCGCGGCGGAGGCTTCGCCCGAGTAGGTGATGAAGGTCAGGAACAACCCGGCCGCCGACGCGAGGAGGCCCGACAGCGTAT
>VBCL01000390.1 GCA_005888865.1 Betaproteobacteria bacterium
CGACTGCCTCATTGTCGCTGCCGCCCCCGGTGACCTTACGGTGGTCCGTCACGCGAACTCCCCATGACAAGATACTGATCCTGCGCGGCTTTGTCTGCATCCCCGTTGGCGAAGCCGCGTGCTCGATCCGAGACCTGTAACTTTCTACAGTTGACAGGGTAGCGCGTCGGCATAAAGTCGGTGCGACTGCTCAAGGAGGCCCGAGACAGGGCCCGCATCTTCATCTCGTGCAAGGGGGACCGATGAAGATTCTCATTGTCGATGATCATCCGTTGATTCAGGAAGCGCTGCAGCACGTCCTAGCGGCGCTTGATCCTGCGCTCGAGCTCATTCAGGCGCAGGACGCGTCGGAGGCGCACGCAGCCCTCTCGCGCGAGCCGGATACCGATCTGATCCTGCTCGACCTCGCGCTGCCGGACAGCGATGGATTCGAATTGCTCGGCGATCTGCGGCGCGAATGGCCGGGCATGCCCGTGCTGGTGCTCTCGGCTACGCATGATCGCTCGACCGTCGAGCACGCGCTCGATCTTGGGGCCATGGGGTTCATCCCGAAAACCGCGAACACGCGGGTGCTGCTCGAGGCGCTGCGACTCGTTTTGTCCGGGGGCGTGTACCTGCCTTCCGAGTCCGCCCGCGCGAACGGTGGCATCCGGCCGCGAGCCGTGACCCGGCCCGATCAGCTCGGCCTGACGCTGCGCCAGGCCGATGTGCTCAAGCTTCTGGTGCAGGGCAAGCCCAACAAGCTGATCTGCCGCGATCTGCGCTTGTCCGAAGGGACCGTGAAGGTGCACGTCAGCGCCATTCTGCGTGCACTGAACGTGCGCACCCGCACGCAGGTCGTCATCGAGCTGGCGAGGCGGGGCGTTCGCCTCGATTCGCCGATGGCCCGCGCGCGCTGAGCGCAAACCGCTCGGTTCATCGTGTCCGCATTGACCGCGCTCGATCCGCGACTTGTCCGTCGCGCCCGCGCGGACCAGATCGCGACCCTGTTCGCGCAGTGGGGTCGTACGACGTCGTCGATGACGCTCGGCGGGCTGATTCTCTGCGCGGTGATGTGGAACGTCGCACCGCGCGGCGAGCTCGTCCTGTGGCTCGGCGCAATTCTGCTCAATCAGGCCTGGCGCTATGTGCTGACGCGGCGCTATCGCGCCGCCGCGCCGCCGCCGGAGGATCGCGAGCGCTGGGGCCGCGCGTGGGCGATCGGCTCGACCATCGCCGGGTCGCTGTGGGGCGCGGCCGGTGTGCTCTGGTTCGTACCGGGTGACATCGGCCACCAGGCGCTGCTGATCGTCTGCCTGTTCGGGGTGATCATGGGCGGCATCAACTTGACCTCGGTGTACAAGCCGACCCTCTACGGTTTCGCGCTGCCGACGCTGGCACCGTTGATCGGCCGCGTCGCGCTCGAGGGCGATCAGCTCCACGCGTTCATTGCAGCGGTGCTGCTCGTCGTGCTCGGCTTCATCCTGCGCTTCGGTCACAACCTCAATAACCTGATGACGCAATCGCTGGCGATCCGGTACGAGAACATCGATCTCATCGACGAGCTTCAGGCCCAGACCGCGGCCGCCGATCGTGCTCGCGCTGCCGCCGAGGCGGCCAACCGGGGCAAGACGCAGTTTCTGGCGGCGGCGAGCCACGATTTGCGTCAGCCGCTGCACGCGATGGGCCTGTTCGCGGCCGCACTCTCGGCACGTGCGCAGGACATGCAGGTGCGCAATCTCGTCGGCAGCATCAACGCCTCGGTCGAAGCGCTCGAACGGCTGTTCTGCGCCTTGATGGACGTCTCCAAGCTCGATGCAGGGGCGGTCGCGCCCAAACGCGCGGCATTTCCGCTTGCACCGATGTTCGAGCGGCTGCACCGCGAGTTCGGTCCGCTTGCGGCGGCGAAGGGTCTGCGCTTCACGGTCGTCCCCACACGCGCATGGGTCGACAGCGATCCGCTGCTGCTGGAGCGGATCCTGGCGAATCTCGCCTCGAATGCGGTCCGCTACACCGCGCGTGGAGGCGTGGTCATCGGAGCACGCCGTCACGCCGGACGCCTGATGCTCGAGGTCTGGGACTCGGGTGTTGGCATCCCAATGCGCGAGCGCGAGCGCATCTTCGAGGAGTTCTATCAGGTCGACAACGCGGCGCGCCATGGTAGCCAGGGTATGGGCCTGGGGCTTGCGATCATTCGTCGGCTCGCCTTGCTGCTCGGGCACACGGTGCATATTGATTCCGAGCCGGGAAAGGGTTCCCGTTTTGGTGTCGAGGTCGCGCCCGCCACGCCGGTCAGCGCCACGACCGGCACGCGACCAGCATTCGCGCAGCACGCCACGACATTGACGGGTGCTTGCATCGCTGTCGTCGACGACGAGGGCATCGTCGTGGAGGGGATGCAGGCGCTCTTCGCGGCGTGGGGAGCGCGGGTTGTCGGCGCCGCCTCGGGCGAGGCGATGCTGACCGCGCTCGGCGAGATCGAAGCCTACCCCGACCTGTTGATCGCCGACTACCGCCTGGGCCAGGATGAGCTCGGCACCGAGGTCGTGGCTCGCTTGCGCCGAGAGCTCGGGCTGCCCATCCCCGCCCTCGTGATCAGCGGCGATTCGTCGGCGACCACGCTCGAGAGGTTGCGTTGCTGTGGGGTCGATTTCCTGCTGAAACCCGTGCTGCCCGAGGAGCTTAAGACCGAAGCCGAACGGTTGCTCGCTTCGCGTCCCCCGGCGCCCTTACGGGCTGCCGTTTCAGGCCAGCTT
>VBCL01000029.1 GCA_005888865.1 Betaproteobacteria bacterium
CGGAGGATTTGCCCGAGTTCGATCGTCCCGCGAAGGCGATCTCGGGCGCACCGTCCGACGGAAGCTGGTGCCATTCCGCCGCGGTCGTCACGAACTCGGCGTGACGAAAAGGATGCTTCACCGCCATGCCGCTCTCGCGCGAGTGGGCGCTCCACGCTTCGCCGGGCCGGACCTTTTGGGTAGAATACGCGCCTCGCAAGGCACGCCTTGGCGCGAACGGCGCACGGGGCGAGACATGATCCGGCCAAGCGCAAATCGGTAATCGCGAAGGGAGCCTGGGAATGAAAAAGGGGTGGGTGCTGGTCGCTGCATGGGCTGCCGCCGGAGCGCTCGCACCGGTTCGGGCCGAAGAAGGCGCCGGCAAGCCCGATCTCGCCAAGGCACAGCAGATCGTCAGCACCGTTTGCGCGGCCTGCCACGGGGCCGACGGCAACAGCGTCAGCCCCGCCAATCCCAGCCTCGCCGGCCAGCATGCCGAGTATATCAGC
>VBCL01000030.1:0-15418 GCA_005888865.1 Betaproteobacteria bacterium
ATCATGGCCGGCATGGCCGCGAATCTGTCGCCCGAAGACACGAAATCGCTGGGTGCCTACTTTGCGCAGCAGAAGCCCAAGGGCCTCGCAGCGAAGGATCCTTCCCTTGTCGCTGCGGGCCAGAAGCTCTATCGCGGAGGAAACGCAGCCACCGGCGTGCCTGCATGCTCGGCATGCCATACGCCGACCGGCGTCGGTATCCCCGTCCGTTATCCGCGGTTGTCGGGGCAATACGCGGAATACACCTTCGCGCAATTACAGGCCTTCAAGGCCGGTCAGCGCGGCATGGACAAGCAAGGCAAGGATGCCAACGGCCGGGTGATGGCGCAGATCGCAGGCCGCATGAGCGAAGCGGAAATGCGCGCTGTCGCCGACTACGCCGCCGGGCTGCATTGACGCTACGCGTCGCAGGCAGGGCGGTGGGCCGCGGTGACGCAGGCGCATCAGGTGGCGCGGTCGTCGCAAGCGGGTGGCTCGTGCGCGGCGGCCTCTTCGATCTCTGGTGCATTTTCGTCGGCTCGTGTCGGCCGCGCATCCGACTCGCCGCGCGCGATCCCCACGCTTCGCGCGGGGCCCCTCGCCGCGGGCTCGCGTCGCGACTCGTGCGTTGAGTGGCCGCCGCGAGCCGGGACCCGCTCGACGACGTGGTGGCGCCACTAGCGCCCAAGTCATCGCGGCCCACCGTACGCCATGCATCCTACGATCGCCGCTCTATTCATCTATCCGGTGAAGAGCTGCCGCGGTGTACAGCTCGCGGCAGCGCGGGTGACCGAACGCGGATTCGAGCACGACCGCGAATGGATGATCGTCGACACCGCCGGCCGGTTCCTGAGCCAGCGCGAAATTCCGGCGCTCGCGATGATCGTGCCCGCATTGTCGGCGTCGTCGCTCCAGCTGACCGCGCCCGGGCGGGAGCCCTTCGATGTTCCGCTCGACCAGTCAGGCGCCGCCAAGACGGTGACGGTCTGGCGCGACAGCCTGCCCGCGATCGATCAGGGCAGCGCAGCGGCCCATTGGCTCTCGGATTGGATCGGCCGCGACGTGCGGTTGGTGCGCTTCGATCCGCGGGTGCGCCGCGCCTGCAATCGTGCCTACGTCGGGGATTCCGGTGCCCACACGGGTTTCGCCGACGCGTACCCGCTGCTCGTGCTTTCAGAAGGCTCGCTTTCCGATCTCAATGCCCGACTCGCCGACCCGCTCCCGATCAACCGCTTCCGGCCCAACGTCGTGCTCTCCGGAACGGAGGCGTATGACGAGGATCACATCGATGAGATCGTCGCCGGCACGATCAGGGTGAAATTGGTCAAGCGGTGCACGCGTTGCCAGATTACGACCACCAATCAGCTGACTGGCGAGCGCTCGAGCGAGCCTCTGGCAACGCTCGCGACGTATCGCATGGACGCCGCACTCGATGGCGTGACGTTCGGCGTCAACGCGATCTTCACGGCTGGAATCGGCGACGAGCTTCGGGTCGGGGCCGCAGTGGATTGTTCGCTGCGGTTCTGAATCGACGCTTCAGCTCAACGGAGAGCACATGACCGGTGCGTTCGGCGGGCTACCGTAACCTTCTTCGAGCCACGCGCCCGTGAACGGCGAGCAGTCGACGTCCTTGTCGGACGCCGGATTCGTGCCGTAGTACATGCAGTTCCGAGCGTCGACTTCTGCCGTGTAGCGGTGGTGTATCTGGTTCGCTCTGTTCATGAACCGATAGACCGGCCGCGTATTCGCCGGACATGCGCCGGTCGTCCGATCGGGCAATTGGATGTAGAACAACGCCGGGCTCTCTTCGACCCAGCTCGTGGCGAACTTCAATGCCGTCGCCGCGCATTCTGCCGGATCGGCGGAATACACATGCGAATCCCCGAACTGCGGCAGCAGATAAAAGCGGCAGACCGGGCTCACCCCCGCCGGCGCGACGCTGGGGTCGGAGTAGGCGAGAAAGGTGAGCCCGGTACGAACCCAGCCTGGAAATGCGCCGTTGTCGAGCGCCTGGATCTCAACCAGGCTCGCGGTGATGAAGTAATCATCGAAGCCGGCGTAGTAATACTCGACGACCCGTGTTTTCTTGCTCGGATCCGCGGCATCGGGCGTAAGGTACGGCGCGAGCAGCGGCAGTGCCACGTCGAGACGCGAATACACGTCGGTCCCGTTGGGCCGTCCGCACGAGCTGTCACCCGCGAAGAGGCCGCCGCGCAACTCGTAGAAGTTGCCGCCGCTGCCAAGCGTAAGCAGCCCCGAGCCACTGCTCCCCGGCTCGGTCGAGCCCTGGCTGTACCCAACCCTGGAGAAGGTCGTGCCGTCGCTGAAGCTGTAGAAACCCGACGTCGACCTTTCGCTGAATTTCTTGAGGTCGCCTTCCGGATGATGCGCGACCGCGAGGGCGGTGGAATTGGCGAGCGGCTGAGCTCGCCAAGCCGAAAGAATCGCGTTCGCCGGCCGTGGAGAGTTGAGTCGCACGAGTGCCCAGTCGCGCCGCCGGTCACCTTGACATAGGGCGGCACGGCCAAGCTGTGACACGCGACTGCGTCGAAGAACCAATACGTCACCAGCGAGCTCGCCGTCTCCTGCGAATCCATGCAGTGGCTCGCGGTGTACAGGTAGGGCGTGTTCGACGCCACCGAATCGCTCAGGAGCGTGCCCGTGCAAATGAATGTCGTACCGTCGTCCGTGAACACGAGCTTCGCGACCGCGCGCGCCTGATTCGACGCGGCCGGCGTCGCGACACAGGCAACGTCGATCTCACAGCTGCCCGCGCGCCCGATATCGGAGATGGGTTCGCTCCTCACAAGCGCCGTCCCGGCGCTGACCAGGTGCGAGATCTTGGGGATGCGAACCTCGACGCGCGCCGGCGAAACACCCGGCGGGAGATAGATCTCCAGCGTTGCGGAGTCCCCATCGAGAATCGGTGACCAGTAGAGCTTGACCGCTGCAATCGTGCCTGCGGCGTAGGGACCATAGACCTGTTGCGTGCCGCCCGACTCGGCGAAGCGCAATGCAACGCCGCGTTCCTTCGTCGAGAGACTCACGCCGACCCGGATCGCCGCAGCGCCGGGCGAGTTGACGACAATCTGCGCCGCCTTGCCTCCGTCCGGCAGTGCCTGCCACGGCAGTTCCGTCAACGGCAAAGGGCGATCGCCGTCGGGCAGGCTGCGCGGGAATCCGATCGCGAGCGCGTGTCGCTTGGCGCGCATCGCCGATGTCGCGGACGGCTCGGCGGCGGCGCGTTTCTGCAGCGGCGCCATTTCCTCCGCCGAGGGTGACGGCAATGCGATGGTCCGGGCAGGAACACGCGCCGGCGCGATCAGCGTCGCGACGGGCTCGGACTTGGTTTGCGCTTCCGCCCGATTCGCGGCCGGCGGCACGGCGACGATCTGAGCGCCAACGCTTCCCGCAAGTGCAAGGAGCACCCATCCAAGCCCGCGCAGTGACATTCCGACGCCCGGTTTCATGCAAGCCGCATCCATCGCGGCCACTTCCGACCGCGGAACCCCGCGCGTTGTTCCCGTAATGCCCAACGGTCCATACGCGCTGTCGCCCGCACGCGACAGCTCAAGCGGCGGCTGCCATGCAATCGCGCAGCATCGAGTGCCAGTCCGGAAGGCCGAAATCGAAGGTACGCGCGAATTTGGCCGCGCTCAGAACGGCATACGCGGGCCTGCGCGCCGGAGTCGGATACTCTGCGGTCGTGATCGCGACCACGCGCGGCGGCTCCTTGAGACCGACGATCTCGCGGGCGAACTCGAACCAGCTCGTCGACCCGGCGCCGCTCAAATGGTACAGCCCTCGGCGCTCGGCGAGATAAGGCAGGCCGCGGCCGACCAGCGTCGCCGTGGCCTCGGCGAGCGCGCAGGCCCAATTGGGCACGCCAAACTGATCGGCGACGATTCGCAATTCGTCGCGCTCGGCCGCCAGTCGCCGGATCGTCACCAGAAAGTTTCGACCGCGCAACCCGTAGACCCAGCTCGTGCGCAACGTGATGCTCGCACCATCCACCGCGGCAATCGCGTGCTCCCCGTGCAGCTTGCTCTTGCCATACACGTTGAGCGGACCGGTCCGAGCGTCTTCGACGTACGGAGTCGACGCGATGCCGTCGAACACGTAATCGGTCGAATAGTGAATCAGCACGGCACCGAGCCGCTTGGCTTCCTCGGCGAGAATCGCCGGCGCGCGCGCGTTGACGGTCTCTGCGCGCTCAGGCTCCCGTTCCGCCTGATCGACCGCGGTGTACGCCGCCGCGTTGACGATCAATTGCGGCCGGATCGTGCGGACCTTGTCGCGAATCGCGTCGGCATCGGTGAGATCGAGTTGATCTCGGTCGAGAGCGGCGACCTCTCCGTGGGTCGGGAGGAGCCGCGCCAGTTCGTAGCCGACCTGCCCGCTCGCGCCGGTGACCATAATCGTCGGGCGCATCACGACATCACGGGTAGACGTCGGCAAGCGCAAGCGGGCGGCCGGCCGCGTCCTTCGCCGCCAGCACCGGCGGCCCCTCGAGCGGCCAGTCGATCCCGAGCGCGGGATCGTTCCACAACAGCGTGCGCTCGTGCTCGGCGTACCAGTAATCGGTCGTCTTGTAGAGGAACTCGGCCGCGTCGGACAACACCAGAAAGCCATGGGCGAATCCCGGCGGGATCCACAACATCTGCCGGTTCTGCGCCGAGAGCGTGACGCTCATGGATCGGCCGAAGGTGGGCGAGCTCCTGCGTATGTCGACGGCCACGTCCAGGACCTCGCCGGCACACACGCGAACAAGCTTGCCCTGCGCATGCTCGATTTGATAGTGCAACCCGCGCAGGACACTGCGCACCGAGCGCGAGTGGTTATCCTGCACGAAGATTGCGTCGAGCCCGGCTGCCGCGAAAGCGCGCTGGTTCCAGCTCTCGAAGAAAAACCCGCGCTCGTCTCCGAACACGTTTGGCGAGATCAGGAGCACTTCCGGCAGGGCGGTGCGTGCGACTTTCACGGCTTCAAACGAACCGAAAGACCATCGGGAGCAGGAGACGGTCGGGTGGCCATTCGGCGCGGAGGCGCTACCGGACCAGCGGCTCGCGCAACAGGCTCAGCAGGTAAGCGCCGTACGCGTTCTTCGACATGGCCTGGCCGAGCTTTTCCAGCGCCGCGGCGTCGATGTAGCCCTGGCGATAGGCGATCTCCTCGGGGCACGCGATCTTGAGCCCTTGGCGTCGCTCGATCGTCTCGATGTATTGCGACGCCTCGAGCAGCGTCTCGTGCGTTCCGGTGTCGAGCCATGCCATGCCACGCCCCATCACCTCGACCGCGAGCTCGCCCCGGTCGAGATAGGTCCGGTTGACGTCGGTGATCTCGAGCTCCCCGCGCTCCGACGGCCTGAGTGACGCCGCGATGTCGAGCACCTGGTTATCGTAGAAGTAAAGTCCGGTCACCGCGTAGCGCGACTTGGGTTGCTTCGGCTTTTCCTCGAGGCTCAGCACGCGCCTGTCGCCGTCGAACTCAGCGACGCCGTAACGCTCAGGGTCGGCCACCGGATACGCGAAAACCGTCGCGCCCGATTCGCGTGCGCTGGCGCGCTTGAGCAGCGGCTGCAGCTCGTGTCCGTAGAAGATGTTGTCGCCGAGGACCAGCGCGGAATCGTCTCGACCAACGAAATTCCGGGCGATGATGAATGCCTGGGCGAGCCCATCCGGGGTGGGCTGCACGGCGTACGAGAGCCGGATACCCCAGCGCGTGCCGTCACCGAGCAATCGCGCGAAGCGCGGCGTGTCGTCGGGCGTCGAGATGAGCAGGATGTCGCGGATCCCGGCCAGCAGCAGCGTGGACAGCGGATAGTAGATCATCGGCTTGTCGTAGACCGGCAGCAGCTGCTTGGAAACGACCTGCGTCACCGGATAGAGGCGAGTCCCGGACCCGCCCGCCAGAATGATGCCCTTGCGAGCGCTCATGCCGTACTCGGTACGGCCGTGTAGTTGAGCGTGATCCAGCGCTGGTATTCCTTGCTGGTCACCGCGTCGAGCCACGCTTCGTTGTCGAGATACCAGCGCACGGTACGCTCGAGTCCCGACTCGAACGTCTCGGCCGGGGTCCAGCGAAGCTCACGGCGGATCTTGGTCGCATCGATCGCGTAACGGCGATCATGCCCCGCGCGATCCTTGACGAACGTGATCTGCGCCGCGTAATCGCGGCCGCGCTTGAGGTCGCTTAAGATGCGGCATACCGTCCGCACGACCTCGAGATTGGTTTGTTCCGCGCTGCCGCCGACGTTGTAGGTCTCGCCGGGTCGGCCGCGCTCGAGCACGGCGCGGATTGCCGCGCAGTGATCGCCGACGTAGAGCCAGTCGCGGATCTGGAGGCCGTCGCCGTAGACCGGGAGCGGCTTTCCGGCCACCGCATTGTGGATCACCAGCGGAATCAACTTTTCCGGAAACTGCCTCGGCCCATAGTTGTTCGAGCAGTTGGTGGTGAGCGTTGGCAATCCGTAGGTGTGATGGTAGGCACGAATCAGATGATCCGAGCCCGCCTTCGACGCGGCGTACGGGCTGTTCGGCGCGTACGCCGTGGTTTCGGAAAACGGAGGATCGCCGGGCCCAAGCGAACCGTAGACCTCGTCGGTCGACACGTGCAGAAAGCGAAAGCGCGAGCGCTCGGGCTCGTCGAGCGTGCTCCAGTAACCGCGCACGGCGTCGAGCAGCGTGAACGTGCCGACCAGGTTGGTCGCGATGAAATCGGCCGGACCGTGAATCGAGCGGTCGACGTGGCTCTCCGCGGCAAAGTTGAGGACAGCCCGCGGCCGGTGCTCTCGCAGGAGCGACTCGACCCGCGGCCGATCGCCGATGTCGGCGCGCGCGAACAGGTGCCGCGGATCGTCCTTGAGCGAAGCGAGGTTCCCGAGATTGCCGGCGTAGGTGAGCTTGTCGAGGTTCACGATCGGCTCGTCGCCGTCCGCGCACCAGTCGAGAATGAAATTAGCGCCGATAAAGCCGGCGCCGCCGGTCACCAGAATCATCGTTCGCTAGCAAAAGTTCAAGGGCGCGCATTTTATCATGTGCACGATTAGGGTCGCCGCCCGCCAATGATTCATACGGTGTTAACCGGCGCGGGAGCGTCAGGTTCAACCGTAGTAGTCGCGATACCAGGCGACGAATCGCGCGAGTCCTTCCGCGATCGAGGTGGTCGGGGCGAAGCCCGTCGCCGCGGCCAGACGGTCGATCGAGGCGTAAGTCGCCGTCACGTCGCCGGGCTGCAGCGGCAGATATTGCTTGACGGCCGTGCGCCCGAGCAACCGTTCGAGCTCGGCGATGAACGCCTCGAGGCCCACCGCGCGATGGTTGCCGATATTGTAGATCGCGTAGGTTGCGCCGGTTGTCGTTGAGGGCTGCGGCGGACGGGAAAGCACGCGCACCACACCTTCGACGATGTCGTCGATATAGGTAAAGTCGCGCTGCATGTCGCCGTGATTGAAGACCTTGATCGGCTCGCCACGGAGAATCGCCCTGGCGAATATCATCGGCGCCATGTCCGGCCTCCCCCACGGCCCGTAGACGGTGAAGAACCTCAAGCCTGTCGTCGGCAATGCGTAAAGATGGCTGTAGCTGTGCGCCATCAGCTCGTCCGCCTTCTTGGTCGCGGCATACAGGCTTACCGGATGGTCGACGTTCTGATCCTCCGAGAATGGCAGCGTGTGGTTTGCACCGTACACGCTCGAGCTCGAAGCGTAGACAAGGTGCGCGATACCGGCGTGACGGCAGCCTTCGAGCACGGCGCCGAACGCGTCGACGTTGTTGCGCAGATACGCGGCGGGATTGATCAGCGAATAGCGCACACCCGGCTGTGCGGCGAGGTGCGCGACATGCGTGAAGCCTCCGTCGCGCAGCAGCGCCGCGCTCGCTGCCGTGTCCGCGAGATCGAGCGTTTCGCAGGGCACACCCGCTCGGGCGAGCTCCTGGGCCCGGGCGCGTTTGAGGGCGACGTCGTAGTAGGGGTCGAAGTTGTCGGCACCGATGACGCCCACGCCGTCGCGCTTCAGGCGCAGGGCGAGATGCATGCCGATAAACCCGGCAGCTCCGGTAACAAGGACCTTCACCGTGCGCGCTCCGCCTGCTCGAGCGCGCGCAGCTTCGCGTACTTGCAGAAGCTCGCGAACGCGCCGATCGCGATGTGGACCAGGCCTGCGCTGCCATCGAGAAATCCCGCGCGCAATACATAGAAGCGCACGAAGCGCACGAGCGGCGAGAGCACCAGCCGCACCGCGGAGAAGCGTTCGCCGCGCGCGTGCATCGCCTCCGCCTGCAATGTCGTGTAGCGATTCTGCTTGGCGAGATACCGATCGAGCGATTCCGCGGAGGCATGCAGCAGGTCGCCGTCGAGACGGCCGACCGGGCCGTCGGCAACCACGTGCTCGTGGACGACGTCCTCGCTCCATCTTGCGTGGCGGCGGTCGAACAGGCGCACGTTCCAGTCTGGATAGCCTTCGCCGTGGGCGAGCCAGCGCCCGAGAAACCGGTTGCGGCGCGCCATCGCGTATGCCTGGCGCCGCGGCTCGCGCATCGCGCTTCGAATCGCGCGCTCGAGCTCGGGCGACACGCGCTCGTCGACATCGAGGCAGAGCACCCAGTCGTGGGCCGCCTGTGCTACCGCGAAATTCTTCTGCGGGCCGTATCCGAGCCAGGTCTGCGTGATCACACGTGCCCCGAAGCGGCGGGCGATTTCTACGGTATCATCCCGGCTGCCGGAATCGACAACGATCGCCTCGGAGGCGAACGCAGCGGACGCAAGGCAGTCAGCAAGCTCCTTGCCGGCATCGTGTGCGACGACGACGAGCGAAAGGGCGAGTCGGGAAAGCGGATCGGACATCGCTCGCGGTGGGAGCGCGCGGCTGTTGTTCGTGCTCCTGCGCCGCGCAAAAAGAAGCCGCCAATTCTACGTGCAAACCGGTTCGCAAGCCATCTGCGGCATCGCTCCGTGCCCAGCGCCCTGATCATTCGTCCGTCTTCGCTGGGCGACGTCGTGCACGCGATGCCGATCGTCCACGATCTGCATGAGCATTGTCCGGGGATCAGCATCGACTGGGTGGCCGAAGAGCCGTTTGCTGCGCTGGTGCGGCTCAACAGGGGTGTGCGCCGGGTTATTCCCGTCGCTTTGCGGCGCTGGCGACACGACGCGCTCGCGCGTTCGACGTGGCGGGAGTGGGCCGCGTTCAGGCGAGAGCTCGCGCACGAGCGATACGACGCAGTAATCGACTTGCAGGAGCAGCTCAAGGGAGCGCTGATCGCGTGGCTCGCGCGGGGGCCTGTGCACGGCCCCGATCGAAGGAGCGTGCGTGAGCCGATCGTGACGCTGCTCTACGCGCATCGCCACCGGATCGATCCGGCGCGGCATCTGATCGACCGCTGTCGCCGCCTCGCCGGTAAGGCGTTCGGCTACGAGCCGTCGGGCGCACCGCGGTTCGGCCTCGAGGCGCCGCCGCAGGACGGCGCTCCCGACTCGCCGTACGCCGTTTTCTTGCACGCGACGAGCCGCGACGACAAGCTCTGGCCCGAAGCCGACTGGAAAGCGCTCCTCGAACGCTCGGTGAACGCCGGCTTCACGGTCGTGCTCCCATGGGGCAGCGTCGAGGAGCAGGCGCGCAGCGAACGAATCGCGAAGGGTGTGAGTGGCAGCGTCATTCCGCCGCGGCGGAGCCTGCCCGAGCTTGCATCGCTGCTGGCGCGCGCGGTATGGGTCGTCGGCGTCGACACCGGGCTCACGCATCTCGCCGCGGCGCTCGGAACACCCACGGTCGCGATCTTTACCGTGACCGATCCGCAGCTCGCCGGCGTGGCGCGAGCGACAACGCTGGCCCGAGACCTCGGCGGGACGGGCAATGTGCCCACTTCGGCAGAGGTCATCGCCGCTCTCGGGCCGCTGGTGCGCGCCGTGCCATCCAGCTAATGGAAGCCGCGCGCGCCCTCTATACGACGCTGGGCTCGGCAGCGCTCCCGCTGCTGCCGCTACGCCTGTGGTGGCGCGGACGCAAGGAGCCTGGTTACCGCCGGCAGATCAGCGAACGTTTCGGTCACTACCGCGGCAATGTGACGAGTCCTGTGTACTGGATCCATGCGGTCTCGGTCGGCGAGACGCGCGCCGCGACACCGCTCGTGCAGCGGCTCGCCATGGCGTATCCGGGCGCCACGCTCCTGCTCACTCACATGACCGCGGCGGGCCGTGAAACGGGACAGACTTTGTTCGGGGATCGTGTCGTCCAGGCATGGTTGCCCTACGACGTGCCATTTGCGGTGCATGCGTTCTACGCGCATTTCCGACCCGCCGCCGGATTCATTCTTGAAACCGAGTTGTGGCCCAACCTGGTCGCAGCCGCGCATGCGGCGGGCATGCCGCTGTTCCTGGTCAATGGTCGGCTCTCCGAGCGCTCCGCGCGTCGTTACCAGCGCTTCGAGGCGCTGATCCGCCCGATGCTGGGTCGCCTCGCCGGCGTCGCCGCACAATCGGCGGCAGACGCAGCGCGACTCGCGGAGCTCGGAGCACCCGAGGCGATCATCACGGGCAACCTCAAGTTCGACGTCACGATCCCGCCCGCCGCGCTGGAGCTGGGAGCCGGCTTTCGCGCTCGCTTCGGTCAAACGCGCCCGATCTGGCTCGCCGCGAGCACTCGCGACGGCGAAGAGGCGCTGTTGCTCGAAGCGCTGGCGCGGCGAGCGCTGCCCGGCAATCCCTTGCTGTTGCTCGTGCCACGGCATCCACAGCGCTTCGCGAGCGTCGCCGAGCTCTTGTCCGCGCGCGGCGTGCCTTTCGTCCGGCGCAGCGAGGGAGGTGCGCCGGTTCCGGCTGACATCGGCGTGGTCCTCGGCGACTCGATGGGGGAGATGCAGGGTTACTACGCAGCGGCCGACATCGCATTCGTCGGCGGGAGCCTGCTGCCGCTCGGCGGTCAGAACCTGATCGAATCGCTGGCGGTTGGCACACCGGTCCTCGTCGGGCCGCACACGTTCAACTTCGAGGAAGCGACCGCGGGCGCGATCGACTCGGGCGCGGCACTGCGCGTTGCCGACGCGGATGCGCTGGTCGCGGCGCTCGCTTCGCTTCTCGCGGATCCGGGAAGACGACAGGCGATGGGCCTGGCGGCACGCGCATTTCACGCGCTGCACCGCGGAGCCGCCGATCGCCTCTGGGATTGGCTCCTGCCGCAGCTTGGCGCGCGCGCCACCGTGCGGCGGACGCTCAGCCGCCGAGTGCCCGGTTGAGCTCTTCGACGTCGGCTTCGGATAGAGTGCCGACGGCCTGCTTGAGCCTGAGCTCGTTGATGACGAAGTTGTAGTAGGACTGCGCCAGGTTGAACCGCGTCTGGAAGACCTGCTGCTGCTGATTGAGTACGTCGAGATTGGTGCGCACGCCGACTTCCAGCCCGAGCTTGGTCGAGTCATAGGAGACCTGCGCTGATTTCACGGCCTGGTCGAACGCATTGACCTGCGCCACCCCGCTGGTCACGCCGCTGAACGAATTCTGCGCGGCGAGCTGGGCGCTGCGCCGCGCGGCCTCCAGATCCTGCCGCGCCCTCTCCTGGTTGGCCACGGCCTGCCTCACCCTCGACTCGATCGAGCCCCCGAGGTAGAGCGGCACGTTGAGCTGCACGCCGATCAGCCCGCTATGCGTATCGTTGGGGGTGTTGGCGAACATCGAGCCCACCGATGGCGTGGCCCCGGAGTAGCCTTGATTGAAGCTTGCCACCAGGTCGACCGTCGGGTAGTGCCCCGCGCGCTGCCTGTCGACTTCGAGCACCGCGATGTCGTAGTTGGCCTGAGCGATGCGCACTTGGGGATTGTCGCGTATCGCCGCATCGATCCAGGCGTCGAGCGTGCCGAGCGTCGGCAGTTGCGGCTCGAACCTGCCGCCGAAGCGCTTGAGCTCCTTCGGCGCGCGCCCGATGATCGCGCGCAACGCCGCGATCTTGTTGTCGAGATCGTTGCGTGTCGAGATCTCCTGCGCGACGATCTGGTCGTACTTGGCCTGCGCATCATTGGTATCGGTGATTGTAGCGGTGCCGACCTCGAAGTTGCGCTTCGCCTGGGCGAGGTTCTCGCTGACCGCCGCCTTCTGGCTCTCGGTCAGCTCGATGTTGAAGCGGGCGAGCAGCACGTCGAGGTACGCCTGCGCCACCCGGACGATCAAATCCTGCCGGGCTGAAGCGAGCACGTAGTCGCTCTGGCCCAGCGTCTGCTTCGCCTGATCCAATGCCACCAGGTTTTGCCTGCGATAGAGCGGCTGGCTCGCCGACACGGAATAGTTGTACGCGGGAAAGTTCTCGGTGCCCGACAGGCTGGGATCGGTGTGGAGCTTCTCGTAGACGTTCTGGCGGTTGGCGTTGGCGACGAGCGTCACCGAGGGCAGCAGTCCGGCGCGCGCCTGCGGCACGACTTCCCGTGTTGCTTCCCAGCTCGCGCGCGCCGAGGCGAGCGTTGGATCGTTGGCGACGGCCTCGCGATAGATCTGCAAGAGATCCTCGGCCAGGGCCGGTTGCAGCGCGCCGCCGAGCATGGCGCCAAGCGCGATCGCAAGCGTGCGTTTGAGCATTGTTCTTGTCCAGTCGATCAGGCTCGCGCAGAAAAGAGCAGCGGGCGCAGCGCGAAGCGCGGGCGCCGCCCGCTCAAGGTGCCCATGGGCGCGCTAGAAGACGAAACGCGCGGGTTGCGGCGCGTTCTTGAGCGGCGCGATCACGGTTTCGAATAGGTCTTCGTGGACGATCGCGCCCGGCGCAGTCCAGCGCGTCAGCCGCGCGGTCATCGCCGGGGAATCGCCGACCACCGCAAACAACCGTCCGTTCGGCTTCAACTGCTTGAGCCAGGAGTCCGGAAGCATCGGCGTCGAGCCCGTCAACACGATCGCGTCGTACGTCTCGGGGCCCCAGCCGCGAGCTGCGTCGCCGGGTTGCAACCGCGCGTTCCTGACGCCGGCGGCGGCAAGATGCGCTCGCCCTTCGGCCAGGAGACGCGGATTGATTTCGACGCTCACGACCTCGCCCGCGCGACGCGCCAGCAGCGCAGTCAGATAGCCGCTGCCGGTTCCGATCTCGAGCACCACCTCGTTGCCCTTCAATTCGAGTTCCTGCAGAACGCGGGCTTCCATTTTCGGAGTCCACATGCGCTCGCCGTCACCCAGCGGTATCTCCAGATCGGCGAATGCGAGCGTGCGGTACGCAGGCGGGACGAACTCCTCCCGGCGAACAACGAACAGCAGGTCCAGCACCTCCTGGTCCAGGACCTCCCAGGTACGCACCTGTTGCTCGACCATGTTGAAGCGTGCCTGCTCGAAGTCCATTCGTTCCCTCGAGATTCGTTCCGATGTCGACCGCGCGCTCAAGTGGTGGGCGATCGGCCAGTCATGACGGGCCGCATTATCGCATGTCAATCATCACCCGGCGCCGGCGCAGCCGTGGGCGTCACCGGCCCGGCGTGTCCCGGCGCAGCGACATGCGTTGCCGTCGCGGCATGCCTCGCCCGGCGGGCGCGCCGCCAGCCCATCAGGTGATCGAGATAGGTGTAGATCACCGGAACGACGACGAGCGTCAGCAGTGTCGAGGTCAGCACGCCTCCGATGATCGCGCGGCCCATCGGCGCCTGCGTCTCGCCGCTCTCGCCCAGGCCCAGCGCCAGCGGCAACATGCCGAAAATCATCGCTGCCGTCGTCATCAGAATGGGGCGCAGCCGCACCTGCCCGGCCGAAAGCAGCGCATCGTGCAGCGCCGCGCCGCCGCGCCGCGCGCGATTGGCAAAGTCGACGAGCAGGATCGCGTTCTTGGTGACCAGCCCCATGAGCATCACGAAGCCGATCATCGACAGGATGTTGAGCGTCGTCCCGGTGAGAATCAGCGCGAGCAGCACGCCGATCAACGTAAACGGCAGCGAAGCCATGATCGCGAGCGGCTGGGTGAAGCTCGCGAACTGCGAGGCGAGAACGAGGTAGATGAAGATGATCGCGAGCCCCAGCGACGCGATCAGCGCCGAAATCGACTCCTGCGTGTCTTCCTGCTGTCCTGAAATCACGAACCGATATCCCGGCGGAAGGACCGTCGCGTCGACGATCTTCCTGACGTCGTCGCCGACGTTGCCCGATGGGCGGCCTTCGGCGTTGGCGTAGAGCGCGACCCGCCGCTGCAGATCCTGCCTCTTGATGATCTGCGGGCTCGTCGTCTCGACGATCTCCGCCACCTGGCGCAGAGGTACCATGCGTACCTGACCGTCGGGCCCGCGCTTGTTGGTCGACAGGTACAGATTGCCGAGGTCCGAGGCGAGTCTGCGCCCTTCCTTCGGCAGCTGCACGTTCACCTCGTAGTTCTGCGCATCCGGTCCGAGCCAGTACGAAACGGTCTCGCCGGCGAGCAGCGGCCGCACCGTGGCGCCGACCTGCTGCACGGAGATGCCCAGATCGGCCGCGGCATCGTTGTTGAGCCGGATCGACAGCGCCGGGTTGAGCGCCTTCTCCGAAGTCTCCATGTCGGCGATCCCCGGAACCTTGGCGACCTTCTCCGCGAATTCGCTGATCAACCGCTTCAGGGTGCCGGGATCCGGCCCCAGCAGGTTGACCCAGATCGGCCGATCGTAGCCAAGAGCCAGCTCGATGCCCGGAATCGGCCGCAACGCCTGGCGGATGGCGCGCTCGATATCCTTCTGCGACCGTGCACGTTGGGTGCGGTCGGTCAGCTTGAGATTGATCCGGGCATAGTTGCGGCCGTCCCAGGCGTTACCGACGGTCGTCATCGCCAGTATGACCTCGGGGAACTGCTTGAGGACGGCCTCGACCTCGTGCACCTTGCTGTCGGTGAACTCGAGGCTCGTCCCGACCGGCGTATTGAGCCGCAGCGAAATAAAGCTCTCGTCGACCTGCGGCTGGAGCTCCTTGCCGATGAACGGAAGGAGCGCGAAGCTTCCGAAGAAAATCGCTATCGCCGTCCACAGCACGATGCCGCGGTGGCTGATGGTCGCCCAGCGCGGCTTGAGCGCCCGGAGGCTGCCTGTGCGCAGCGCGCGCCAGACACCGACGGCGGGAACGTAAATGCGCCGCCTGTCCTCCTCGATCGCCCATTCCAGCACCCGCCCGTAGACCGCGTGCACCCACTCGATGACGCGCTCGACCCGGTCCATGAATCGCCCGAGCCACGGCACGCGCGAGAAGCGCGAGCCTGGTGGATCGTGCCAGACGGAGGAGAGCATCGGATCGAGCGTGAAGCTCACGAACAGCGAGACCAGCACCGCCACGGCGACGGTCAATCCGAACTGGAAGAAGAACTGGCCGATGATGCCCTTCATGAACGCGATCGGAACGAACACCGCGACGATGGCGAAGGTCGTCGCCATCACCGCGAGGCCGATCTCGTCGGTCCCCTCGCGCGCCGCAGCGGGGTGCGCCTTGCCCATGCCCAGGTGGCGCACGATGTTTTCGCGCACGACGATCGCGT
>VBCL01000030.1:15487-21408 GCA_005888865.1 Betaproteobacteria bacterium
ACGCCGGTGATGATCGTGCTGCGCCACGAATGCAGGAACAGGAACACGATCAGGATGGTGAGAAGCGCCCCCTCGACGATCGTCTCCTTGACGCGAGCTACGCTGCGCTCCACCTGCTCGGCCTGCGAATAGACCAGGCGCACCTCGACGTCCTGCGGCAGACGCTGCTTGAGCGATTGCAGCGCTTCGCGAACGCCACGGCCGGTCTCGACGATGTTGGCATCCTGCGCCTTGCGAACGTCGAGCGTGATCGACGGACGGCCATTGATGCGGGAGATCGAATCGAGCTCCTTCTCACCGTCGATCACGTCCGCGACCTGGCTCAAGTAGACTGCGCCGCCACCCTGCTGCGCAACGATGATGCGGCCAAACTGCGCAGGGTCCTTGATCTTGCCTTCCACCCGCACCACCGAATCGTTGTGCCCGCGCGTGATCCGGCCGGCGGGCACGTCCTGGTTGGCGTTCTGTACGGCAGTCATGACCTGATCGACGCGAATGCCAAGTGACGCGAGCGCCGAGGGTTTGATCTGTATCAGGATCTGCCTCGTCACGCGCCCGTTGACATCGATTTGCGCGACGCCGGGAACGTTCTCCAGCGCCTTGACGATCGTCTGATCGGTGAGCGAGGTGAGCTCGCGCAGGTCGACCGTGGGCGACAGGACGGCGAGCGACATCGTCGGTCGGTTGTCCTCGACGTCGACCCGGACGACCTGCGGATCCTTGACGTCGCGTGGAAAATTCGAACGGATCAGCGCGATCTTGTCGCGAGCATCCTGTATCGCGCGCGTGACATCGGTGCCCAGGCGGAACTCCACGAACACCTGGCTTTGCGCTTCCCGGGAGTTGGAGTAGATCCGCTTGACGCCCGATACCGTATTCACGGCGTATTCGATCGGCCTGCTGACGTCGTTCTCGACGGCCTCCGGCGAAGCGCCCGGATAGACCGTAATGATATTGGCGAAAGGCAGCGTGACATCGGGCATCTGCTCGACGCCCAGCCGGGCGTATGAGAATACGCCAAGCACCACGATCCCGACCATGACCATGGTCGCGAACACCGGGTTCTTGATCGAGACTCGGGTGATCCACATGACCGTTCCCTCTTTTTTCGCTTTTTCGCCGGAGTTGCGGCGCTTCAGCTTGCCGCAGAGCCCTTCGACGTGGTTGTTTCCCGAACCAGCGCCGGCGCGCCGACCTTGAGATTGTCGAACGGGGCGGCCAGGACCCGGGTACCCGCCGGGAGCACGGTCTTGATCTCAACGCGTCCAGCCGTGTCGTCGCGTCGGCCGAGCGTAACGATCCGGCGCGCAAGCTTGCCGTTCTCGATGGTCCAGACGAAGCTCTGACCCGCCTCGACATGGACTGCGACGGCGGGCAACGTGGGCACCGGCGCCCCCGCGGCCAGCGTCACCCGCCCGGTTCCGAACATGCCGCCACGCAGCGATAGATCGGGGTTCGGGATGTGGATGAAGACCAGGATGGCCCGCGTTCCAGCCTCGGTCGTGGGATTGATACGCTCGATGGTACCGGTGAAGCGACGGTCGCCGAAGCCGTCGATCGCGAGACCGACTTTCATGCCGATATTGAGCTCGGGAATGTCGTTCGCCGGAACCATCGCCTGCAACTCCATCTGCATCAGGTCGACGATGGTGACCAGCGGCGCATCGAAGCTTACCTTCTCGCCAGGCTGGACGTGGCGCTTGGCGACGGTCCCCGCGAGAGGCGCCATGACGACCGCGTCGCGAAGCGCGTTTCTCGCCAGCTGCACCTGCGCCTCGTTGGACTTGAGCGTGCCCTGGGTGACCGACAGGTTGCTCTCTGCGTTGTCGTAGGCATTCTGCGAGATGAAGTTCTGCTTGAGCAGAAGCTGGTTCTGCGCCCGCGTCTTTTCGGCCATTGCCATCTGGGCGCGGCTGGCTTCCAGCGTCCCGATGCGGTCGGTGAGCTTCGCCTCGAGGTCGGCGGTATCGACGCGAACGATCACCTGTCCCGCCTTCACGGCCTCACCCTCGCGCACCGCGACCTGGCGGATCTCACCCGAGACCTTCGCCTTGACGGTGGTTTGGTCGACCGGTTGCAGGGTGCCCGAAAGCGGGAGCCAGCGCGTCAAAGCCGCCGGTTCGACGTAGGCGAGGTCCGCCGCCGCGAATTCGAGCGCGACCGGGCCGCCACCCGGCACGGCGGATGCATCCGAGTTCTTGTTCGCTCGCAGGGCGACGCTGCCGGCCAGTGCGCCGAGCACCAGCAGCACCACGGTCACACCGACTGCGCGTCGTCGAATAAGCCAACGTGCCATGAGCGAATCTCTTCCCCGGACCAACCGATTCGAGGGCGCTGGCCCGCCGGCGGCGACCCCTTCCCCTGGCTGGCCCTAGATTCTGCGAGCGCCCGCGCCAGATTCGAAAAGTGCGCGAGTCTAGGCTGGCAGCGGCGGGCGGACAAGTTCGAGCCGACGAAACGTCGACCCACACCCTGCAGGCGTCCAAATCCGGCGACGAGTTGCAATGAGTCGCGGCGCAGGAGCGCGAGCGCTCGGCACGAGAATTGACAGCTTAACCCCGCCAGAGAATAATTGCCGGTTCTACGCTGCCCTTTTCATTGTTCACCCGTTCATCATTTTAGTCACCCTTTTCCTGGGAGGAAATCCATGACACTCAACCGCCCGCTCGGGCTTTCGCTCGTCGCCGCGGCGCTCCTGGCCGTCTACGGTTGCGGCAAGGAAGAACCCAAGCCGGTCGCGCCGGCCGCAGCCCCTGCCATGCCGGAAGCGACCGTTAAAATCGGTCACGTCGGCCCAACCACCGGCCCGCAAGCCCATTTGGGCAAGGACAACGAGAACGGCGCCCGCCTGGCGATCGAGGACGCCAACGCCAAGGGCGTCGTCATCGATGGCAAGAAGGTCAAGTTCGATCTGGTCGCCGAAGACGACCAGGCGGACCCGAAACAGGGCACCACCGTCGCGCAGAAGCTGGTGGACGCCAAGGTCGCAGGCGTGGTCGGCCACCTGAACTCCGGCACGTCGATTCCGGCCTCGAAGATCTACAGTGACGCAGGCATCCCGCAGATCTCCCCGTCGGCGACCAACCCGAAGCTCACGCTCCAGGGCTTCAAGACGACGTTCCGCGTCATGGCCAACGACGTACAGCAAGGCAGCGTCATCGGCAAGGCGGCGGTCGAAACGCTGGGCGGCAAGAAGATCGCGATCATCGACGACAAGACCGCCTATGGCGCCGGGCTCGCCGACGAGACCGAGAAGGCTGCCAAGGCGGCCGGCGCCACTGTCGTCGCACGTGAGTACACCAACGACAAGGCGACCGATTTCAAGGCCATTCTGACCAAGATCAAAGCCAAGAGTCCGGACGTCATCATGTACGGCGGCATGGACGCGCAGGGCGGCCCGATGGTCAAGCAGATGAAGGAGCTCGGCATCAAGGCCAAATACATCGCCGGCGACGGTGTGTGCTCGGCCGAATGGCCGAAGCTCGCCGGTGGCGCGGCCGAAGGCCAGTATTGCACGCAGGCCGGCCTCCCGCCCGACAAGATGCCCAATGCCAAGGACTTCGTGACGCGCTTCACCGCCAAATACGGCCCGATCCAGGTCTACGCGCCCTATTCGTACGATGCGGCAATGACGCTGATCGAAGCGATGAAGAAGGCTAATTCGCCCGATCCGGCGAAGTATCTGCCGGAGCTCGCGAAGATCTCCTATAACGGCATCACCGCCAAGATCGAGTTTGACGAGCACGGCGACACCAAGAACGGCGCCATCACGCTCTACCAGGTCAAGGACGGCAAGCTCATGCCGATGGCCGTGAACGTCGCTGGCAAGACCGAGAAGATCGAAGCCGCAGCAGGCCCCGCCGCTGCGCCGGAAGCGAAGAAGGACGAGATGAAGAAAGACGAGATGAAAAAGGACGACATGAAGAAGGACGAAAAGAAGAAATAGTCGTCGGTCTCGATGCCGGACGCGGCGCCCCGAGGGGCGCCGTTTTTACGTCCGGCGTCGGGCGCCCGGGCAACCCGTCGCCCCGGCCAACTCCGGGGTTCATCCAACGCGGGGATTGCCGTGGCGTGCGGCGCAGTGGAGAATCGGGCCGCCGATTGACCAAAACGGGCCAAAACGCGCGCGCCCGCCCGCGCGCCAGGGAGTCGACCGCGTGGATATTTTCCTGCAGCAGTTGATCAACGGGGTAACGCTGGGAAGCGTCTACGCACTGGTGGCGCTGGGTTACACCATGGTGTACGGCATCATCGGACTGATCAACTTCGCCCACGGCGAAGTGGTCATGATCGGGGCGATGGTGTCGCTCTCGGTGATCATGGCGCTGCTCGGGGCGCACGCGCCCCTGCCGTCGGTCGTGATCATTCTGGCCGGGCTGATCGTCGCGATTGTCGTGTGCATGGCGATCGCCTACACCATGGAGAAGGTCGCCTACCGGCCGTTGCGCAAGGCGCCGCGCCTGGCGCCTCTCATCACCGCGATCGGCATGTCGATCATCCTTCAGAACGTCGCGCTGATCATCTGGGGCCGCAACTACCTCACCTTCCCGACCCTGATCCAGCCGACGCCCCACAACATCCTCGGCGCGTCGATGACCGACCTGCAGATGCTGATCGTCGTGCTGGCCGGCGTGCTGATGGCCGGATTGGTATTCGTCGTGCAGCGAACCCGCCTCGGGATGGCGATGCGAGCTACGGCGCAGAATCCGCAGGTCGCGGGCCTGATGGGCATCGACATCAACGTCGTCATCTCCGCTGCGTTCGTGATCGGCGCGGCGCTGGCCGCGGTCGCCGGGTTGATGGTGATGACGTATTACGGCATCGCGCATTACTACATGGGGTTCCTGCTGGGGCTGAAGGCATTCACCGCCGCGGTGCTGGGGGGCATCGGCAACCTGGCCGGGGCCATGCTGGGAGGCATCCTTCTCGGCATCATCGAGGCGCTCGGCGCGGGCTACATCGGTGATGTGTCGAACATCTGCGGCTTCCCGTTTCTTTCCGATTCCCTGCAAGAGCAATGTGCGGCGAGCGACGGCCAGATCAGCATGTTCGGCAGCAACTACCAGGACGTTTTCGCGTTCTTCGTGCTGATCCTGGTCCTCATCTTCCGTCCTTCCGGATTGCTGGGCGAGCGCGTGAGCGAGCGCGCATGAGCGCGGGGAACGGAAAAGGCATCCCGGTCCGGGTCTGGGCGGGCGTCGCGCTGATCGCCATCGCGCTGGTGATCCTGCCCTTCGTCGCCGCGTTCGCCGGGCAGGCATGGGTGCGGATTCTCAACTTCGCGATGGTCTACATCATGCTCGCGCTGGGGCTCAATATCGTGGTCGGCTTCGCCGGACTGCTCGACCTGGGCTACATCGCGTTCTATGCGGTCGGGGCAT
The DNA here is from genome assembly GCA_005888865.1 of Betaproteobacteria bacterium. Taxonomy (GTDB): domain Bacteria; phylum Pseudomonadota; class Gammaproteobacteria; order Burkholderiales; family Casimicrobiaceae; genus PALSA-1003. The sequence continues at coordinate 20,869 of VBCL01000030.1, forward strand.
ACGTCTATGCACTGCTCGCCTCGCCGCACTTCAACCTGCATCTGCCGTTCTGGATCATCCTGCCGCTGGGCGCTGGGCTCGCCTGCATTTTCGGCGTGCTCCTCGGCGCGCCGACGCTGAAGCTTCGCGGCGACTATCTGGCGATCGTGACTCTCGGCTTCGGGGAGATCATCCGCATCTTCCTCAACAATCTGAATGCGCCGGTCAATGTGACCAATGGCCCGCAGGGGGTCAACCTGGTTGACCCGTTCCGGATCGGCAGCTTTTCGTTCGCCCGCGCCGAGGTGATTGGCGGGGTCTACCTCTCCGGCCCGCAGAAATACTACTACGCGCTTCTCCTGCTGACGATCGGGGTCGTCGTCCTCAATCTTCGCTTGCAGAACTCACGCCTGGGACGCGCCTGGGAGGCGTTACGCGAGGACGAGGTCGCGGCCAAGGCGATGGGGATCAACACGCGCAACGTGAAGCTTCTCGCCTTCGCGATGGGCGCTTCGTTCGGCGGAATCGCCGGGGGGATTTTCTCGGCAACCCAGCAGTTCG
>VBCL01000396.1 GCA_005888865.1 Betaproteobacteria bacterium
GTTCGGGTTGCCGTAGAGCGGCTTGAAGTGATCGAAGATCCAGGCCCCATCGAAGCCGGCCTTCTCGGCGAATTGCACTCTGTCCATCAGTTCGGGCCACAGGAGCTGATGTTGCGCGACGTCTAGACCAATCCGCATTTCTCTGCCACAATACAGGGCGGTTGCCGTCAAGGCTTAACTGAACGTTCATTGGGTTTTCGCCAAAACACTCCACCACCGCCGCCAGAGTTGTGAGGGGACGACCAGACGAAGCAAGGAGGGAACATGAACGTACGCCCCGTTCTCCGCCGCGCGATCGCCCGCTTGGTAGCGCTCGCGTTGCTGCCCGCCAGTATCGCCGGCATAACTTCAGTCAGCGCCACTGCCAGCAAGCCGGCAGCTGACCCCAGCTGCCTCAGCGGACCGGTCAAGCATGTGATCTACCTGGTCTTCGACAACACGCACTACCTGCGGGACGCAGCGGGCGTTCAGTCGGACCTGGAGCAGATGCCGCACCTGCTCAATTTCCTGACCTCCAACGGGACGTTGATGACGAACGACCACACAATCCTGATCTCCCATACGGCGGGCGGCATTCTGTCGAGTCTGACCGGCCTGTACCCCGACCGGCAGGGCCAGACGGTGTCCAACAACTACTTCTACTTCGACCCGGCGCGCAACCCGCAGTTCAGCACGTCCTTTAAGTATTGGACCGACCTGGTCGACGATTCCACGGGAACGCGCGATGCCCTCCCGAACATGGTCTTTGATGGCCAGAAGAACACCCCTGCACCCTGGGTTCCGTTTACGCGGGCAGGATGCGATTTCGGCGGTGTCTCGACGGCCAACATCGAGCTCGAAAATATTGGTTTCGGCCCATTTGGCGACATGAGCGAGGCTTTCGGCACCGGCTCGCCGGAGTGGACTGATGCGGTCGTGTCGAACGGGGCGCCCTCGGGAACGGCGCTCCGGGCCAAGGCGTACACGGACTACGTCGGCATCGCGATCCACTGCGCCCAGGGCGGAGGCATCTGCGCCTCGAATGCGACGAATGTCGCGAACTCAAGGCCCGACAAGCTTGCCGATGAGCCGGGCGGCTACCTCGGCTACCAGGCCCTGTACGGCGCCAAATATGTCGACCCGGCGATCACGGGCGGCAATGCCTGCGTCAACAACACCGAGGGTCAGCCAGTCACCGACCCATTCGGGCGCTGCGGATTCCCGGGCTTTGACTGGGCGCTCGCCAAGAACACGTTGGGCTACGTAGCCCAGATGCAGGAAGCCGGCGTCCCGGTGACGTACGCGTACATATCAGACGCCCATGACAACCACACGTCGTCATTTCCTGCTCCCTTCAATCCCAACTTCCCACGCGCTTCGGGGCCCGGCGAGGCCGACTATAAGGCACAACTGAAGGCGTATGACGACGCCTTTGCCGCGTTTTTCGATCGGCTTGCGGCTGACGGCATTACGAAGAACAACACGCTGTTTGTGGTCACGGCGGACGAGGGCGATCACTACGCAGGTGGCGCCGGCATCTCGCAACCGGATGGTTCGCTGGCCTACGCACACACGAACTGCTCGTGGACCACGACCCCGGCTTGCCCGTCGAACCAGATCGGCGAGGTCAACTACAACATCGAGGCCAAGCTTCCGGCAGGCACTCCCACGTTTTCGGTTCACCGGGACTCGGCGCCCGCGTTCTGGGTGAATGGCCAGCCGGCTCGGACCGACGCCACGCTGCGCAAGATGGAGCGTGACGTGGGGGCGCTGAACGCGATCGACCCGTACGTCAGCAGCAGCCCGACGCCGATCTTCCTACGGTTGGCGGACACGGTGGGCGAAAAGGCGCTCCACATGGTTAACACCGATTCGGCCCGAACTCCAAGCTTTACCGCGTTCGGTAATCCCGACTACTTCGTCACGGACGTGAACCCAAGTTGTGGTAGCAATCCCTGCATCGATTATCACTTCGCCTGGAGCCACGGCGACATCCAGCCGGAAATCGCCACGAATTGGCTGGGCATGGTGGGGCCGGGCGTGAAGAAGCTGGGCATCGACGCGACGACGTGGACCGACCACACCAACGTCCGGTCGACGACGCTGGTGCTGGCGGGCTTGAGGGACGATTACACCAACGACGGCCGCGCGCTGATCGAGGCCATCGAGACCAAGGCGCTACCGCAAAGCCTGATCGCGCATCGCGCCACCCTCCTCAGACTGGGCGATGCCTATGAGCAGGTGAACGCGGCCTTCGGTCAGTTCGGGACAGACCTCCTGACGGCGTCGACCAGGGCGCTTAACAGTACGGATGAGAGCGTCTACAGTTCGATTGAGAGCTCGATCCAGAGTCTGACATCCGAGCGTGATGCCCTGGCGAGCCAGATCAGAGGGGCGCTCAAGGCGGCGGCGTTCGACAACCAGCCGATCAACGAGCAGCAAGCCAAGGCCTGGATCGCGCAGGCGAAGTCGTTGCTCGACCGGGCGAGCGCGCTGGCCGCAGGCTAAGCGAGCTCAACCGTACGCAAGAGAGGCCGGCTCGTTTGCCGGCCTCTCTTTTTCTCGTTACCGGTTCGTGACGAATTCCCGGTCCCTCGGGCTTACGATGACCTCGATGGTCGTACCCGAACCGTCGGTGAGCGGGCCGCCAATCGCGATCCGCCGGAAGAGTCAGAGGCTGGCGTGGGCGTTGTGGATCGCCGTCACGTTGATCGGGGCTGTCGTCGGGGCCCTCGCAGCCTGGCAGGTTCGCGAGCTCGCCGTTGCTGGTCCGCCTTCGCTCGCCGATGCCTTCCGCTACGTCGCGACGGTCCTCGACGGCGTCGTAGCCGCCGGAGCGCAGTGGTTTGTCCTCCGACGTTACCGCCTCGAGGTCTACTGGTGGATCCCCGCGTCGGTTGCGGCCAGGCTGACTGCGGTTATGGTCGTGATCCCGAGCGTCCTTGGCTTGTTCGTTCCCCCGACGGGAACTGGTCCCATCACGCTGGCCACGGCGGTGATCAGCGGCGCGGCGGCGCTCGCAGCCGCCGGGTTGGTCGTCGGTACGGCGCAGGCTTTCGTCCTGCGGGAATCAGGTGGCAA
>VBCL01000397.1:0-397 GCA_005888865.1 Betaproteobacteria bacterium
GCCGCGCACCGTCAACCGCACATCGGGTTCGGAGGTGATGCCTACCAGTGGCACCTCCTGCAGATAGGTGCCGTCGGGATTGCCGGGTCGCAGACCGAACCGCTCGAACGCCTTGACGAGATAGTCGACAGTCAGCACCTCGCCGTTCGTGCCCGGCTTGCGGCCTTCGTATGCATCGGACGCAAGGATTTCGATGTGCTGCAGCAGCGCGGCCGGTTCGATGTGCACTGCGGGCGACGCGGCTTCCGGCGACAACGCCTGGCTCGGCGACGGATGGATCGATGTGCACGCGCTCGGCGCGAACGCAAGCAGGAACCAAAGGCAACGGAAGGCAAGGATGCGAATCGACGGCGACATTGCAGCTACCTTTGAGGAGATGGCTCCGGTGCGAGGCGCA
>VBCL01000397.1:470-4058 GCA_005888865.1 Betaproteobacteria bacterium
CATTCGTCGTGACCTTTCTGGAATGCCGGTCTTGCGGAACTCCGACCAGATGCGGCTATGGAGAATGGATGCGGTTTGGCCGATCTCGGTCAGGCCCTGCCGCCTTCTCATCGTTTGCGGAAACGCTCCAGGACCTCGCGTCCCTCGTCGCCAACCTTCGCTTCCCACTCGGCAATCGCCACTCGCGCCGCTGTCTTGAATTTGGCTTCCAATGCCGGCGATATTTCGCGGGTGATCGTCATGCCGTTTTCGCGCATCCGCTCGTAATTTTTCCCCAGCCGACCCTCGAGCGCCTGCCATTGTCGTGATTCGGTCTCCGCCGCGGCCTCGAGCACCGCTTTCTGCGTCGCGGCATCGAGCGCATTCCAGATGTCGAGGTTTACGGTGGTGAGGCTGAGCGGCATCGCGTAATTGATCTCGGTGAAGTGCGGCAGATATTCCCAGAATTTCCGGCCGGCGCCGCCGTCGCCCGAAGAAAGTACCGCGTCGATTTCTCCGCTCTCGAGCTTCGCCGTCAAATCCGAGTACGACACCACGCTTGCAGTCGCGCCGAGCGCGGTCATCAGATCCGTCCCGGTCTTGTCGTAGGTGCGGATCTTGAGCTTGGCCACGGCCTCGGGTGTGTCGGCAGCACTCTTCGCCCAGACGCCCGACGCCGGCCACGGCGTTGAATAGAGAAGCTTCTGATTGAAACCCTTCAGCACCGCCTCGTAGCGCGGCCTGGCGAGGTCGTACAGGCGGCGGGCCTCGTTCGCATTGGCGGCAACAAACGGCAGCGACGAGATCAGGAAGAACGGATTTTCGTCGCCGAGCGCGCCGGCAAAGCTGTCGGCCATGGCGAGCTTGCCTTCGGCCACGGCCTTCAACCACGGCCTTCAACTGCTCGCGCGACTTGAGGCCGGACTTCGCGTCGGGCTGCGGCTCGACCACAAGGCGGCCGGCGACGCGGCCCGCGACGGCCCTGGCGAAGAGCGCATCGCCTTCGCCCGGCAGCGATGTGAGCGGATATTCGTCGGCGAGGGCGATCGGCGTGTCTGCGTGACCTGCGAGCAGCGCGACGAGAACCGAGGCCAGCGCGCAGGCAACCGTCGATTCGACCCTCGTCATACGTATTTCTTCTTCGGGCCCGCGAGCGACATCGCCTTTTGATACGCAGGACGCGCGGCGATGCGCGTCAGATACGCCGCGATGTTTGCATAAGGCGCGAGGTCGTATGCCAGAAAATTGCGCAGCGTGGTGAAAGGAAAAACCATCATGACGTCGGCCGCGGTGAACGCCGCGCCAGCGAACCACGGGCCGGCCGCGAGCTCCTTGTCGACGAAGGACAGCATTTGATTCATCCGCTCGCGCATTCTCGCGGTGACCGGGCTGGCGGCGGCTTCCGGCACGCGACTCAACACGAGCACGATGAGCAGCAGTGACATGAGACTGCCTTCGGCGAAGTGCAGCCAGTAGACGTAGCGCGCATACCCCGGATCGTCGGGCGACAGCGCCAGCCGCCCGCCCGCGTGGCGGTGGACGATGTAGTCGACGATCGCGCCCGATTCGGCAAGCACCGCATCGCCATCGCGAATCGCGGGCGCCCGGCCGAGCGCATGAATCTCTTTCAAAAGATGCGGCGCCGCGCCGGTCGTCTCGCGCGGAAACACCTGCATCCTGTAGGGCAGACCGAGCTCCTCCATCAGCCACACGATGCGCTCGGAGCGCGAAGTTTCGAGGTGATAGATCGTGAGCATGGCGGTGGTTTCGCCCCGGGCGCTTAGTGTGCAACGCTTTGCCCCTCGCCGCAATTGCGAGCGATGCGAATCGAGTGGGACTAACCAAGTGTCAAGTGAATATCCGACAGGCGGCGACGTAACAGTCAAGTGCCCACGCTCGCCGCGAAAGCTACTATGCACAAACCGGAGGAAGCCATGCGCAATATCAAACAGGGATCGGTTCTCGCGGTCCGCGCAATCGCGGGGCTGCACGTCGTCACGCTGGCATGGGACTTCGTGCCGGGACAGGAAGCCAAACGCGACAAGCTTATCGGGTTCGCGATCGAGCGTACCGAGCTTGCCGCCGATGGCGCCGTCTTCGAACGCTTCTGGCTCAGGGGCATCAAACGGTTCCAAAAGAAGGACGAGGGTCTGCCGGCAGGATCTCCGGTTCCGACCTCCGAGCACCCAGTGCAATCGTTCCAGTGGGGCGATTACATTGCCAATCCGAAGACAACGTATCGCTACCGCGTGGTTCCGGTCTACGGCAAGCCGATGCTGATCGACCTCGACCAGGCGTCCGCGACGACCGTCGAGATCACCACTGAAGGGGAGGAGGGCGTAGAACAAGCCGGCGGCGGGATACGCCACGACATCTACTTCAACCGCGGCGTGGCCGGCTCGCAGGCCTACGCGCGCTTGTTTCCCGGCATGAAACCCGACGAGACCAAGCCGGAATCGGAGCAGATGAAATGGCTATCGCGCGGGCTCTACGAGGCGCTGCTCGCGTTCATCGCGCGCGCGAACGGTCCCGACTTCAAGCTTCGCGCCATGCTCTACGAGTTCCACTATGCACCCGTTGGCGAGGCCTTCGCCAGGGCGGAGGCGACCGGTGCCGACGTGCAGATCCGCTACGAGGCGCAATCGTACAAAGCTGTCAACGAGGCGATGATCGCCGAGACCGGCATCGGCGATTTTTGTAAGCCGCAAAAATCGCGTGGCGGTATCCGGCACAACAAGTTCATCGTGCTCCTGCACAAGACTGTCCCGGTCGCGGTCTGGACCGGTTCCACCAACATCTCCGCCGGCGGCATCTTCGGCCATTCCAACGTGGGTCACGCAGTGTGGAACCGGGAGATCGCGCAGCGCTACCTCGACTATTGGGAAAGGCTCGCCGCTCCCGCCGTCAAACCGGCCGAGCTCAAGGCCGCCAATCTCGCGGTCGAAGCAACACCGGGACCCGACGCTGCGCCCCCGGCGGACCGCATACTGACGCTCTACAGCCTGCGCGACGATGCGCCCGACAAGCACGCGCCCGACAAGCCGAATCTGTTGACATTGCGCTGGTACGCCAATCGCATGGCTGCCGCAAAGCGCATCATGTGCATGACGTTCGCCTTCAATTTCGATCCGATCTTCCAGACCGCGCTGGACAAACCCAGTGACGCGCTGCGCTATCTGGTGTTCGACAAGGCGATCGACAGCGCGGTCGAGACCGACGTCACGCGCACCGGGAACACCGTCGTCGCGGTCGGGGCCAAGCTCGAAGCGGGCGACCTCGAGCATTTTCTCGGCGAGGTGCTCACCGGATTCAACAATAACCAGTACATCCACGACAAGTTCATCCTCATCGATCCGCTCGGCGACGATCCTGTGGTCGTCACCGGTACGGCCAATTTCAGCGGCCCGTCACAGGACGCGAACGACGAGAATATGCTGGTGATCCGTGGCAACAAGCGAGTTGGCGATATCTACTTCGGCGAATTCATGCGCATCTTCGACCACTTGTATTCACGCTACGTCGTCGAGAAGCTGCACGCGGCCGGCAAACTCGATCCGAACGCGGGGTACCTGAAGGAGAATACCGAAGACTGGCTGACGTCGCATTTCA
>VBCL01000384.1 GCA_005888865.1 Betaproteobacteria bacterium
CGGCAAGCCTGCGGGCGCGCTCCGGCAGGACGAGGACGTGCTCGACACGTGGTTCTCCTCGGCTCTGTGGTGCCATTCGACGCTCGGCTGGCCGGAGGACACGCCGGAGCTCCGGACCTTCCTTCCGTCGTCGGTGCTGATCACCGGCTTCGACATCATCTTCTTCTGGGTCGTGCGCATGATCATGATGACGACCTACTTCACCGGCAAGGTGCCTTTTCGCGACGTGTACATCAACTCGATCGTGCGCGACGAGGACGGTCAGAAGATGTCCAAGTCCAAAGGCAACATTCTCGATCCGCTCGATCTCATCGACGGCGCGGATCTCGACGGCCTGCTGGCCAAGCAGACTTCGGGTTTGATGCTGGAGAAGCAGCGCGAAACCATCGAAAAACGCACTCGCCGGCAGTTTCCGCGAGGCATTCCGGCATTCGGCGCGGACGCTGTGCGCTTCACGTTCGCGAGTCTCGCCACCTTCGGCCGCACGCTCAACTTCGACCTGAATCGCTGCGACGGCTATCGCAACTTCTGCAACAAGCTGTGGAACGCGACGCGCTTCGTGCTGATGAACGTCGAGGGCAAGGATGTCGGGCTCGACCAATCGCAACCTCGTGTCGAGAGCTTCGTCGATCGCTGGCTGCTGGGAAGGCTCCAGCAGGCCAAGCGCGACATCAGCGACAACCTCGGGGCGTACCGGTTCGATCTCGCGGCGAAGGCGCTCTACGAATTCGTCTGGGACGAGTACTGCGACTGGTATGTTGAGCTCGCCAAGGTGCAGCTCTCACGGGCGGAAAGTGCGAGCGACACGGCTTCGGCGCGGGCCACGCGCTATACACTGGTGCGCGAGCTCGAAGCGACGCTGCGGCTCGCTCACCCGTTCATGCCGTTCATCACCGAGGAGCTCTGGCAGCACGTAGCGCCTCTCGCGGGCAAAGCCGGCGAGACGATCTCGGTGCAACCGTTCCCGCAGGCGCGGCCGGAAAGACATGATCCCGGCGCGGAGCAGGAGATGGCGTTGCTCAAGGAGCTCGTCGGCGCAGTGCGTGAGCTGCGCAGCGAAGCGGGCGTCGGTCCCGGCCAGAAAGCGGCGCTGCTGGTTGCCGGGGCGGTCGACTTTGCACGGAGCGTGGAGCATTACGTGACGTCGCTCGCCCGTCTGTCGGACGTCACCTATGTCGAGGCATTGCCGACGACGCATGCGCCGGTCCGGATCGCCGAGCACTTCCAGCTCATGCTCGACATCAAGGTCGACGTTGCTGGGGAGCGCGAGCGGGTCGCGAAGGAGATCGCGCAGCTGGAAGGCAAAATCGCCAGCGCCGAAGCAAAGCTCGCCAACGAATCCTTCGTCGCACGTGCGCCGGCACACGTCGTCAAGCAGGAACGCGACCGGCTCGCCGGTTTTCATGCGACGCTCGAAAAGCTCAGGCCGCAACTCGGCCGGCTCTCGGATTGACGTGCGGTGAAGCGCGTCGCCGTGACGACGCGCCGACGTGTGCTCTTCGTCGATGATTTCGTGCCCCGCGCGGGTTGGGGCGCGGGTTACCCGCGGAGCGCACTGATCATCCGTGCGTTAGCCCGGTGCAGCGACGAGGTCGAGCTGTGTCCGATGATGCAACGATCGCTGCCGCCCGCGGCGTCCGAGACATTCGCCGCCAACGTGCGGGCACTTGCCGCACACGGCGCCGCTGCGCTTGGCGCGGCGCTCCGCGCCGGAGGCGATCTGTTGTGGGTCGGCCGGCCGCACAACCTGGCGAAGGTCTTCGAGATCCATCGCCGGCGGCCCTCGTTGTTATCGGGGTGGCGGATCGTCTACGACGCGGAAGCGGTGTTCGCGTCGCGCACCATTGGCGCCAGGGCCCTGAACGGAACAGCCATGACGGAGGTCCAGTCCCAGCGCCTGCTGCGGAAGGAGCTGCAACCGACCGAGATCGCTCACGCGATCGTCTCGGTGTCAGCGTCCGAGCAGCGATTGATCGAGGAGGTGACCGGCCGGAAACCGTCATTGATCAGCCTCGCGGCAGAGACTTCGCCGACCCCGACGCCCTTCGCGCAGCGCCGCGATCTGCTCTTTCTCGGCGCGCTCTGGGATGATTCGGCGCCGAACGCGGACAGTGTCCGATTTTTCGTCGAGCGGGTGATGCCGATCATCGCGCAGCACAGCGACATTGGCTTCCGCATCGCGGGGTCGGGAAGCGACCGCGCAGACTGGCTCGGTTCGATGGCCGGGCCGCGCATCGGCATCGAAGGTCCGGTCGCCGACCTCGCCGGGCTGTTCGATCGCGTACGCGTGTTCGTTGCTCCGACCCGCTACGGAGCAGGCATTCCGCTCAAGGTTGTCGATGCGGCGAGGCACGGTGTGCCCGTCGTGGCGACCGGCCTGCTCGCGGCCCAGCTCGGGTGGCGCGACGGCGTTGAATTGCTGGTGGGGAATACTGGAGAGGCGATCGCCGAGGCGTGCATCGCGCTCTATCAGGACGAACGGTTGTGGGAGCGACTGCGCTCGGCCGCGCTCGCGGCCGTGCGACGCGATTTCGACCCTGCGGCGTTCGACGCAGCGGTCGCCCGCGAGGCTTGGGACGGAGCGGTCCAGAACGCAGCGCCCCACACGCAGTAGCCGGGCCGCGACGCGGCCCCCAGCCTAAGCGCT
>VBCL01000402.1 GCA_005888865.1 Betaproteobacteria bacterium
TAATAACCACCGCCGAGAAGGCGAGGATGATCAGGTTCGGGTCCAATTGGCGCTCCCCCAGCGAACGGCGCGCCACCCGATGGGGGCGCGCGCCCGCGCCGCCGCAAGGATGCCACATTTCGCGGCTCGCGCGGCGCGCATCGGGGAGCGCATAATTGTTAGTGCGTCGCGCTACGGGCGGCGCTCTAACTCGCCGAGTTGAACACGGCACTCCGCGCCGGGTAACTCGGCGGCAATCTGAGGGGGTGGGATGGCGACCATCTACGATTTCTCGGTCGAGGACATTCACGGCAAGCCACAGAAGCTCGACCGCTACAAGGACAAGGTGCTGCTGGTCGTGAACGTCGCGAGCAAATGCGGCTTCACGCCGCAATACAAGGGGCTCGAGGCGCTGTACGAAAAGATGCACGCGCGCGGGCTCGAAGTGCTCGGCTTTCCCTGCAATCAATTCGGCGCGCAGGAGCCGGGGTCGGAGGACGAGATCGCGCAGTTCTGCGAGATCAACTACGGCGTCACCTTCCCATTGTTCGCCAAGATCGACGTGAACGGGGCCGATGCCGCGCCGCTGTATCAACACCTCAAGAAAGCGAAGCCGGGGCTGCTCGGCTCCGAGGCGATCAAGTGGAACTTCACCAAGTTCCTCGTCGACCGCAATGGCAAGGTCGTTGAGCGTTACGCGCCGAATGTCGAGCCCGAGGCGATCGCCGGCGACATCGAGAAGCTGCTGTGATTGCCGTTCAGCAATGTATCGCGACGTGTCCCGCTCGCGAGCAGGCTCGGCGTCGAGCGTCGCGCCCGATTCGCTGAGGAAGCGTCGCATGCGAAAGCGGAGTCTGACGCTACTCTTGTTGGCCGCGATCGCGCTCGGCGGGCCGGTCGCCGCCGCGGACCTCAACAAGACGCTGAGAGTCTCCTTTCCGATCGCGGAAACCGGATTCGATCCGGCGCCGGTTGGCGATATCTACTCGCAATACGTCAACCGGGCGATTTTCGATCCGCTCTACCGCTACGATTATCTCGCGCGGCCGTACAAGATCGTGCCCAATGCCGCGGCGGCAATGCCCCAGATCACGCCCGATGGCAAGACCTGGACGATCAAGATCAAGCCCGGCATCTACTTCGCCGACGACCCTGCGTTCAACGGCAAGAAACGCGAGCTCACCGCGGCGGACTACGTATATTCCTGGAAGCGGGTCATCGATCCGAAGATGCGATCGAACAACATCCAGGTCTTCGACGGCAAGATCGTCGGCGCCGAGCCGATCGTCGCCGCGGCCAAGGCGAGTGGCAAGTTCGACTACGACGCGCCCATGGAAGGCCTGGAGGCGACCGATCGCTACACGATCCGGTTGAAGCTCAACTTTCCCTCGTACGAGCTGATGGCTGATCTGACGACCTCGCCCACGGCCGCAGTCGCGCGCGAGGTCGTCGAAAAGTACGGCGACGAGAACGGTTGGACGATGGCCAACCCGGTCGGCACGGGACCGTATCGACTGAAGGAATGGCGGCGCGCGCAGAAGATCGTGCTGGAGGCGAACCCGGGTTTTCGCGCCGAGACGTTTCCGGAGAGTTCGGCGCCGGAGGATCGGGAGATCATGGCCAGGATGCGCGGCAAGAAACTTCCGCTCATCGGCCGGATCGAGATCAGCATCATCGAGGAATCCAATCCGCGTTTGCTCGCGTTTCAGAGCGGCGAGCTCGATTACCTCACGCTGCCCTCGGATATGACGACCAACGTGCTCGGACCCGACAACAAGCTCAGGCCGGAGCTCGCCAAACAGGGGATCGTGCTCGCCCGCGGCGTCCAGCCCGCGATCACCTACACTTACTTCAACATGGACGACCCGGTCGTCGGCGGCTACACCAAGGAGAAGGTCGCGCTTCGTCGCGCGATCAGCATGTCGTACAACGTCGACGAAGAGATTCGCGTGCTCAGGCAAGGCCAGGGCGAGCCCGCGACGCAGCCGATCCCGCCGAACGTTGGCGGCTACGATCCGAAACTCGCCGGAAGTCTCAAGCACGACGTCGCCGCCGCGAAGGCACTGCTCGACAGGTTCGGCTACGTCGACAAGGACGGCGATGGCTGGCGCGATCTGCCCGACGGCAGGCCGCTCAAGCTGATGATGGGGTCCGACCCGTCGGCGACCCAGCGCCAGTACGACGAGTTGTGGCAGCGCAGCCTCGCCTCGATCGGCATCCGGGTCGAGTTCGTCAAGCAGAAGTGGCCGGACCTTCTCAAGATGGCGCGCTACGGCCAGCTTCAGATGTGGTTCCTCGGCAACATCAACACGACGCCCGAAGGCTTCGGCTTCATGTCGCTGCTCTACGGTCCGCATTCGGGCTTCGCGAACCTGGCACGCTTCAACCTGCCGGAATTCAACCAACTCTATGAGCAGGCGCAAAAGCTCCCGGACGGCCCGCAGCGCACGCAGATTTTCCGCAAGATGTCCGAACTGGTGAACGCGTACGCGCCGTGGCTGCTCCACGCATATCGGCACGAGAACGTGCTGGTGCAGCCTTGGGTGCTGGGCTACAAGCACACGGTGTTCGACTGGCACCCATGGAGGTATTACGACATCGACCTCGAGCGGCGCAGGGCGGTGCCGAAGTGACGAAGCGCATGCGTCGCGTATCGCGCGCG
>VBCL01000403.1 GCA_005888865.1 Betaproteobacteria bacterium
GGCAACCCGATCGCCGTCCTGAAGGGCAGGCTGATCGCGGTCGCCGCGGCCGCGGCCTTCTACGGCGCCGCGAGGTTCGCGCCCTATTTGATCTGGGCGCTCGCGATTGTCGCGGTCGTCGCCCTGCCCTGGCTCATCGTGCGCTCGATGGCGTTCAACGCCCACAACACTGTTTATCGCAACGTCCGCCTGCGCTTCCGCGGCACCTATCTTAAGTGCCTCGGGCTGCTGCTCTGGACTGGGATCATCCTCGTCGTGACATTCGGCTTGGCGTACCCGTATTTCAAGGCGCGATTGATGGAATTCCTGTTTCGCAACCACAGCTACGGCACGACCGAGTTCGCCGTCCCCGATCTGAGTTACCTTGGAATCTACCTGCGGGCAGTCGGTCTCGGGCTTTTCGTCGGGCTGGTCGTGAGCTTGGTGGGATGGCTCTTCGGCACAGCCCTCCCCGACAGCCGCAGCACGGCGTCCGTGATCGGCACTCTGGTCGGCTATGTCGGATACCTGTTCATCTTCTCCTACATCCGGGCGGAGATCGCCAATGCGACTTGGGGCACCGTTCGCATCGGAAAGATCCGCTTCGAGTGCGCGTTGCGGACCAACGACCTGTTCGTGTTGTACCTCGTCAACATCATCGCCATCGTCGCTAGCCTCGGGCTCGCCACGCCCTGGGCGCTGGTTCGCGCCATGCGCTACCAGGCGCAGAAAATGACGCTTTTCGCAGAGGGTGGCCTCGACAGCTTCGTCGTGGCCGAATCCGCCGAAGTGAGCGCCGCGGGCGAGGAGATCGGGGAGATGTTCAACTTCGATCTCTCGCTGTAGTCCCACCGTGATTGAATTCGACGCGGTTTACTACGACGGCAGGACCTCGGCGCGCAAGGCCGCCCGCGTGCAGGCGTACACCCAGAGCCTGTACGTCACCGGAGAAGGAGGATTCAAGCTCGAGGTCCCGCTCGCGAACGTGCGGGTCGAACCGCCCCTCGCTGGCACGCGCCGCATTCTCCACCTTCCCGGCGGGGCGCAGCTCCAGACCGACGCCGACGCTGCGCTGCGCGCGCTGTTTCCGCGCTCGAACCGACTGGAGACGTGGGTGCACGCGCTGGAGAGCCGCTGGCCGCTCGCGCTCGCCGGGGTCGTCGTAGCGGCGGCGTTCAGCTGGTGGTGCGTGGTCTACGGGCTCCCGCTCGCCGCGGGCCTGGTCGCCACGCATGTCCCGGTGCAGGTGGAGGTCAAGCTCGGCGAGCAGACCCTCGCGAGCATCGACCAGGCCGTGTGCGACAAATCCGATATCGGCCTCGCAAAACAGGACAAAGTGAGGCAGGACCTCGCCGCGCTGACGGCACGCCTGGACGACGGCTACGACTACCGGCTCGAGTTCCGTGCTTGCAAGGGACTCGGAGCCAACGCCTTTGCCCTGCCCGGCGGCACGATCGTGATCACCGACGCTCTGGTGAGGCTCGCAGAGAACGACGCCCAGATCTCCGCGGTGCTCGCCCACGAGATCGGCCACGTGCGCCACCGCCACGGGCTGCGCCTTGCGATCCAGGCCGCCGGCCTTGCCGCGCTGATCGCTGCGCTCGCGGGTGACGCCGTGTCGATCACGGGGCTTGCGGTGACGCTTCCCACGGCACTGCTGCAGAGCGGCTATTCGCGCCAACTCGAGGACGAAGCCGACACCTATGCCTTCCGGCGTCTGAAGGAGATCGGCCTGTCTCCGAAGTATTTCGCCGAGATCCTCGCGAGGATGGAGGGGCAAAAACGCGGGCGCGCCGCCGGGGGCACGGACGGGCGCGGCGGGTTCGGCTACCTTTCGACCCACCCGGCGACCGCTGAGCGGATCGAGCGCGCGCTGTCCGCCCCGTAGCGGCCTA
>VBCL01000400.1 GCA_005888865.1 Betaproteobacteria bacterium
CTTGGTAGCATTGAACAGCCGCACGTTCTCGATCGCGATCGCCGCCTGGTCGGCGAAAGTCTTGACCAGCGCGATCTGCTTATCGGTGAACGCCCGCACTTCCGTGCGCCAGAGGGCGATCGCGCCGATTGCCCGGTCCTCGCGCATCAGCGGTACGGCCAGCAAGGCGCGGAACCCGTACTTCTGCTGATTCACGCGCGCGTCGGGATACTCGCGGTCGAGCAGCGGAACGATGTCGGGGTAGTGAAGCGTTTGGCGATCGATGGCGGCGCGGCCGATGACCAGACCGCGAGTGAGCGGGAAACACGCGTTCTCGAGTGGCGTCGACATGATCCCGACGCCGGCGGCGAACCTGATCTCGTTGCCATCAGTCAGGAAGATGGAAGACTCCGCGGCATCGCACAGGTTCAACGCCCGCTCTGCGACTGCGTTGAGCATCGGTTTCACGTCGCCCGGGGAGCTGGAAATCACGCGCAGAATCTCGCTGATCGCGGTCTGCTGGTCGAGCGCCTCCTTGGTCTCGTTGAACAACCGCACGTTGTCGATGGCGATCGCGGCTTGTCTCGCAAAGGTCTGGAGCAGTGCGACCTGATCGGATGAGAAGAGCCCCGGCTGTCGCCGGAAGATGAAGATACAGCCGTAGGCGATGTCTTCACGCAGGAGAGGAACCGCCAGCCCCGCACGAACGCCCGCCGGCACTGCGTTTTCGCGGGAAACGGGGTACTCGGTATCGAACAGCGGCGGGAGGTCGGCAATGTGGACCGTCTCGCGATCGACTACCGCGCGCCCGGTGATCGACCAGCGATTGAGCGCGACGGGAGCAACCGACTGGAGCGTGCGCCCGATGTTCTCTTGCGAGAAGACCGCCGCCGGACGCAGCGATTCACCATCGACGAGAAAAACCCGCGCGAAAGGTGAGTCGCAAAGATGCGCCGCGCGCTCGGCCACCGCGTCGAGCACGGGCTGCACGTCCGTGGGCGAGCTCGAGATCACGCGCAGAATCTCGCTGATCGCGGTCTGCTGCTCGAGCGAGCTCTGGAGCTCTCGCGTGCGCTCTTCCACCTTGCGCTCGAGGCCTGCATACGATTCGCGCAGCTGACCGGACATTCGATTGAACCGGTTGGCGAGGGCCTCCAGCTCGTCGCCGGTGCGTATGTCGATCTTCTGGTCCAGGTTGCCTTCGCCGATGCGCTGCGCCCCTTCTTCCAGCGTGCGGATCGGCCGAACCATGCCGCGCGCGAGCGCCCACGCTCCGAGCGCCGAGATCACCATGCCCACGAGCAGCAACAGACCGGTGCGCAGGACCGAGGCGTACAGGTTCTCGTACACCTCGGCGACGGGTTGCTCGACGAAGACATACCAATGCAGCGACCCGATCGGGGCGACCGAGGTAAGTACCTGGATGCCCGTCAGGTCCTTCGAGATCATCGCCAGCGCGTCCGAACGCTCGCCCCCGATCGCGGAGCTCACATGCGGAAGCTGTGCGAGGTTCGTTTTGCGCAGCACCAGGCCGATGTCCGGATCGGCGATGAGAAACCCGCCGCCGTCGACGACATATGCCTTGCCCTTCTCCCCGATCTTGATTCGCGACACCACGTCCCAGATGAACTTCAGATTGACGTCGGCGAGGATCACGGGTCCCTTGTCGCCGCCCGAACGCAGGGCGATCGTCATGTAGGGCTCGGTCTCCTTGCGGAAGTACACCGGTCCGAACCAGGGTTGCCCGCGCTTGGCGTTGCGGAAGCCAGGCTCCTGCGAGCGATCCTTGTCCGAGCGGAAATTGTCCATGCCGAGCCGCGACACCGCGATCTGTTCATGGCCCGTCGCATCGAGCTGCGCGATGTCGGTGACTTCCGGCGCCTGCCGGAGAAGCTTGAGGAACTCGATGCGGCGAAGCTCGACGTCGCTCGCGTCGAGCTGTGGCAGCGCTGCGTAACCGAGCTGCTGCTCGATCCGGGAGATGTACTGCTCGATCCGGGATGCGGCGGAGAGCGCCTTCTCGTGTTGCAGGCTCGCCAGAGCCAGCTTGTTCTCCTGGTAGCTGAAGTAGATGCTGATCCCACCCGATGCCAGGAGGGCGATCGTCACCAGCGACAGGATGAGCAGGAGGTATTTGCGGAAGAGGCGGCCGCGGCTTGTGCGGCGAGGTCGCCCGAGGTTCGCGTCCGGCGCGGATTGAGCTGATATTGCCGCGTCAAGGCCCGGCAACGTATCGGGCGCGTTCACTCGATCACCTCATCCGCGCGCAGGAGCAGCGAATGCGGAACCGTGAGGCCGAGCGCCTTGGCGGTGTTGAGGTTGATGATGAGCTCGAACTTGGACGGCTGAAGCACCGGGAGATCGGCCGGCCTGGCGCCCTTGAGGATACGACCGACATAAATCCCCGCCTCGCGATACATCCAGGTGATGCTGCTTCCGTAGCTCATGAGGCCGCCGGCGGCGGCGAACTCGCGCGTCCAGTACATCACGGGGATTGCGTATTGTTGCGCAAGCGCAATGTGCCTGCCGCGCTGGCCGAGAAACATGGGATCGCTGGCGAGGAGCATCGCACCCGCGTGCTTCTGGGCGGAGGTCTTGAACGCAGCGTCGAACTCGCCTGGGTTTCTCGCGTTCACCACGACAGTCTGCTTGCCAAGTGCGTGTGCGGCGTCTTGCGCCGCTTTTATGTCGGTCTCGATATTCGGATTGTCGGGGTTCATGAGCAGCGCGATCAGGGTGGCACCTGGCGCGATCTCGCGCAGCAGTTCCAGCCGCTTTGCGCT
>VBCL01000398.1 GCA_005888865.1 Betaproteobacteria bacterium
ACCTCGGCGCCGATCGCGCCCTCTGGCGGGACTACGACGCGAGCGCCCTCGTCGAGAGCCGCGGCTGGAAGGGGCCTTCGCTCTTGGTCGATCAGGGCACGAGCGATCAGTTTCTCGAGAGCCAGCTCAAGCCCGAGCTATTGAGGGAAGCTTGCATGCGGTCGGGCGTGCCCCTGGAACTCCGCCTACAAGCAGGTTACGACCACAGCTACTTTTTCATCGCGAGCTTTATCGAGGATCACCTTCGATTCCACGCGCACAATCTGTAAATGAGGAGTCTCTTGCGCGCCGGGCGCCCCGGCTACTTTGGAAGTCTTCGCATCCACGCAACGATTGCCTCGACGACCGCGGCCGGCTGCTCGGGGATGAGCGCGTGGCTCGCATCCGGGATCACGGCGATCGTCACGCGCTCGCCGAACTCGTCCTTCAGCTCGTTCGCCGTCTCGCGCGGCTTGAAGGGATCGAGCGCCGCCTGTAGGTCGAGGAGCGGCGCCGTGCCCGCCCCCCACCACTCATCCTGCCGCGTGGCGAGCCCCGCGGCGCGTTGGCTCGCGTTGACCTCCGGATACCAGCCTTCGAGCCATACGCTCGCGTCGTGACCCGGCGCGAAGAACGTCGAGCGCAAGTATTTCAGGCGCTCCGCGTCGGGAAGCGTGAGGTCCGCGATCCTGGTGACGGCTTCGGCAAGCGACTGAGGATAGGTCTTCGCCGCGGCCGCGAGAATCGCGACGCCGCGAACGAGGCGGGGGTGATCGGCCGCGGTCATGCGCGCAATCCAGTTGCCGAAGGCGTGCCCGACGACGACCGCGGGTCCGCCCCGCGCGTGTTCGATCACCGCCGCAACGTCGCGGGCGAACTCATGGAGGGTGAGACCGTTCATCGGCCCGGTGCTCGCGCACGTGCCGCGCGGCTGCGGCCGCAGAACTCGGTAACCGGCTGTCGCGATCCCCGAGGCGACTTCGTCGTAGTCCTCCGAATCGCGGCCGCGCGAAGGCAGGATCACCACCAAGGGCCCCGCACCCTCGGAAATGACCTCGATGCGCACATCCTTGTCGGCGACGATCTCGCGCTTGCGCTGAGCCGAAGCGATTCCGGCTGTGGATTTCATCAGCGTGTTTCCTCTCGGACTGTCGCGCATGATACTAGAGCAAGGTACTCAGAAAGGACTTCCGGGTGTCTTGCTACAATGATTCTCTTGCAATCGAGGAAACTGTGCCGCATCTGCGAACACTGCGTTC
Organism: Betaproteobacteria bacterium; assembly: GCA_005888865.1. Lineage (GTDB taxonomy): Bacteria > Pseudomonadota > Gammaproteobacteria > Burkholderiales > Casimicrobiaceae > PALSA-1003. The sequence continues at coordinate 1,239 of VBCL01000398.1, forward strand.
TGCAATCCTCGGGCTGTCGCTCGCGCTTTTGTCCGTATTGGCGGCCGCCCAATCGTATCCGAGCAAGCCGGTGCGGCTCATCATTCCGTTTCCGCCGGGCGCAAGCAACGACATCGTCGGGCGCATGATCGCCACCCAGCTCTCCGAGCAGCTGGGCAAGCCGGTCGTCGTGGACAACCGCGGCGGCGCGGGGGGATTGATCGGCACCGAAGCCGCCGCCAATTCGCCTCCTGACGGCTATACGCTGCTCTTGATCTCCCTCGGGTACGCTTTCAATGCTTCCTTGTACAAGTTGCCGTACGACCCCGCCACCGCGTTTGCGCCGGTCGCCTTGCTCGGCGCGGGGCCCGTGGTGCTCGTCGTCAATTCGAAGCTGCCCGTCAATTCGGTGAAGGAACTTCTCGCGCTCGCCAGGGAGAAGCCCGGACAGCTCCATTACGTGTCGGGAGGCATCGGCAGCTTCCAGCATCTCACGGGCGCGCTCTTCAAGCTGCAATCGGGCGCGGACATCGTGCACGTGCCGTTCAAGGGCGCCGCCCCCGCGATGATGGACGTGGTCGCGGGCAACACTGAGATCGCGATCGGCACGATCATCCTGATGCTCCCGCAGATCAAGGCAGGCAGGCTCAAGGCGTTGGGCGTCGGCAGCACCAAGCGCCTCGCGTTCCTTCCGGATGTACCGACGATCGCCGAAGCCGGCGTGCCCGGCTACGAAGCGAACAACTGGTGGGGCATCGTCGTGCCAACCGGCACGCCCGCGGCAATCATCGGAAGGCTACACAAGGAGCTG
>VBCL01000399.1:0-1234 GCA_005888865.1 Betaproteobacteria bacterium
GACCAACGAGCAGGGACTGATCGGCGGCGCGCCGATCATGGGTCGCGACTCGGGCGGAGGGCAGAACTTCGCGGCGATGATCGAGCAGCCGGCGCAGTTCGACTTCTACGATGGCGGGGGACTGGATCTCGCGTTCCTCTCCTTCGCGGAGGGGGACGCCGAAGGCAACGTCAACGTCAGCCGATTCGGGGACAAGATCATCGGAATCGGTGGGTTCATCAACATCAGTCAGAACGCGAAATGCGTGATTTTCAGCGGCACGTTGACCGCGGGCGATCTCGATATCGGCTGGGAGGACGGCAGGACAATGATCCGCAGGGAAGGCCGCCATCGGAAATTCGTCCCGAAGCTCGAGCAAATCTGCTACAGCGCGGCCATGGGTCGGGCGCGAGGTCAGGTGGCGCTGTTCGTGACCGAGCGTGCCGTTTTCCGCGTCGGCGCCGATGGATTGGAGCTGATCGAAATTGCGCCAGGACTCGATCCCGAGCGCGACGTGATTTCGAAGATGGGTTTCAGGCCGGTCGTGGCTCGCGGACTGAAAGCAATGGATCCGCGCATCTTCCGCCCGGGCCTTATGGGGCTTGCCGCTGACATTCACGCAAAGCCGCGCGCTTACCGGTCCGAGCGAGTCGCGCGCTGGCACGAAACCCGCAGCCGGGCGGCGACATGACGGCGGTGAAGATCAACGGGTCGACGAGGCTCTACGGGATCGTTGGCGATCCGATCGTCCAGGTCCGCTCCCCGGAAACCTATACCGAGCTGTTCGCGGCGGCGGGCAAGAACGCCATCCTCATTCCCCTCCACGTCTTGCCAGGGGAGTTCGACATGGTCACCGTGCCGTACAAGGCGCGCATGGTTCCGTACGCCACCCGCCTCGGCGAAACGGCGCAGCGCATCGGCGCCGTGAATGCGCTACGCCGGGAAGCCGACGGCACGTGGACTGGCGACATGTTCGACGGCGCTGGATTCGTCCGGGGCGTGGAACGCAAAGGCGAGGTGTTGCGCGGGCGTCGCGTGGCGATGTACGGGGCAGGAGGTGCCGGGCGCGCGATTGCCGTTGAGCTGGCCAGAGCGGGCGTGCGATCCATCGCAATCATCGACCTGCACCCCGATCGTGCCGAGTCGCTCGCCAAGATTCTGCGCGACGCATTCCCCGCGTGCGACGCCGCGGCCGTCGCAGGGTTGCCCGCGGCCTTCGACATGATCGTCAACGCTTCGACCGTGGGGATGCGCG
>VBCL01000399.1:1335-3820 GCA_005888865.1 Betaproteobacteria bacterium
CGTTATGTCACCGGTCGCGACATGCACTCCGGTCAGATCGACGCGCTCTTGGCTTTCTTCGCGCCAACAAAGGTTCGTCGGGTCAGCCGATAGCGACGTCCTGAACATTTACCCTGGCGTTCATCTTCAATCACCGAGAGCTGCCCACACCCCAAAATGGCCCACGTACCCGCAGAACGTTGCCTTGGGATCATCGAGTTGCTCGCTGACGGCGCTCGCGCGATGCCCCTCGGAGAAATCGCCGACCGCCTCGCGCTGCCCAAGAGCGGCGCGCATCGGCTTCTGGCAACGCTGGTCGACCTCGGTTGGGCCGAACAGGATCCCGAAACCGGGTTCTATCGACTCACGATGCGCCTTGCCGTTCTCGGCCAGCGCTTTTACGTCGCGTCCGGCGTCCCGGATATCTGCCAGCCGGTCCTGGATCGTTTTGCCCGCGACTGCCGCGAGTTTGCGCGTCTCGCCGTGGTCGACGGCAACTCGCTGGTCTGGATTGCCCACGCACAGGGAAGGGCGACGGGGGGCCTGCTCTATCAGCCGGCGGACACCACGGGCACCGTACCGCTGTACGCGACGGCGAGTGGAAAGTCATGGCTCGCCACGCTCGGAAAGGAAGAGGCCGTGCAGAACGTATTGAGACACGGCGGGTTTGATCACGCTGACCGGTACGGCCCGAATGTTATCCGATCGATCGAAGCACTCCTGCGGGACCTGCGAGCCACGGCGCGACGGGGATACGGGTTGGCACTGAACGAAGCGGAGCCTGGCGTTACCGCCATCGCGGCCGCCGTGCGCTCAGGTCCCGATGGCGCGGCCGTAGGCACCGTGAGCATCGCGGGGCCAACCGTGCGCGTCCCTGAAAGCAGGATCCGGGAATTGGCGCCCTTGGTCATGCAATGCGCATCCGATCTTTCCAATCTGTGGCCCTTGCGGCCCAAGATCGTCGCGAAGCGCGTTCGCAGGGATGCTGCAAAAGCCGCGTGACGTCGCGGCCAAATTGACTGCACTGACAAATCTTTCCCCCACAACCACCATTCTTTGCTGTCGAATTCGCTCCATTTCCGGCGGCCATCAGCTACGTCGGATTCTGCAAAGAGACGACCTGCTGGTACACTGCCGTTTCACCGTCACCGCATCCGCTTGCAGACGCGGCGAGGCGCTCGCCGCTTTGGCGGCAAGCGCGTTCAACCTTGTGATCACCGACCAGACCAAACAGGTGCCTGGTGCCCGAATTGGGACGCGCTTGACCGGCCCGCGCCGACACCAGCATCGGCTTTCGGCGCGCGCGCTAGTCGCCATCGCTTTTCCTGGAAGCGGATCGTCACGCATCCGCCTGACGCGCAGTGGGTGGCTGATCGCGGGCACTTTGTTCATAACGACCGGATTGTGGGCCGCCGCTCACCTGGATGAGCTCGGCAGCGCCCGGGTATGGCTGTTTCGGGGACCTTCGCAACTGGTCGTTTTGTGGTCGGCGGCGCTCGCCTCGCTCGCAATCCTGGCGGTTGTGCGGGCGCAAGCCCTGGAGCCGTTGTTCGGCGGACTCGATATGGCCGTGCGCCTGCACCGGAAACTCGGGCTGGCGGCGTTGGCGCTGCTGGCGGCCCATGTCGTTCTGCTGGCGGCGGATGCCGTCGCGCAGAACGCGTCGCTGGCAGCGGTGCTGGTGCCATTCTGGTCGCTGGAGCAGAGGTCCATCGACATTCTAGGGTTCTACGTGCTGATCGGCCTGGGCATTCTCGCCTACGACCGTCGCCTGCGCCATGAGCTCTGGCTGGCACTCCATCGCGTGATCGGACTGCTGTTCCTGTTCGGAACGCTTCATGCAGCGATGGAGCCGGGCACGATCCATCGATTCGAGCCGCTCCGCACCTGGATCGTGATGCTGCTGCTGGTTGGCGCGGCCGCCTGGACTTACCGCGTGCTGCTCTTTCGGCGATTCGGACCACTCTACCGTTACAAGGTTGAGTCCGTAGTGCCGCGCGGCGCCCAGACGGTCGACTTGGTCATGAGTCCGCTGGACCGACGGATGATGTACGAACCCGGCACCTTTGTCTTCATCGGCGTTCCCACCTTCAAGGGGAAAGAGCGGGAGCTGCACCCCTTTTCCATCTCGTCGTCCCCCATCGAGCGCGAGCTCAGGGTTTCCATTCGCCAGATCGGCGACTTCACCAACCAGATCTCCACCTTGTCTTTGGGCGAAGACAACCCTGACTTCTGGAAAGCAAGAAGGCCCGGCAGGTATCACCCGATCTCAACGCTCCAGGGGGCCGATGTCGACGTCTATGGGCCGTTCGGGAGGTTCACGCCTCATCGCCTGCAGCAGTATCAGCGCCTGGTCTGGGTCGGGACGGGAATCGGCATTACGCCTTTCCTCAGCATGCTCTCGTTCGGACGCAGCACGGTCGACTTTCGGCGGATCTGGCTCTACTACGTGGTGCGCAGCGCGGAGGACGCGGTGTATGACGAGGAGATCCGCAACTGCCGCTCG
>VBCL01000406.1:0-4233 GCA_005888865.1 Betaproteobacteria bacterium
GTCGCATTTGCCTTGTTTTTCCATAATTTCTCGACGTTCCTCGGGCAGAAGGGGCTGTATCTCGAAGATTTGTTCGTACAACCTCCGTTCCGTCGCCGCGGCTACGGACGCGCGCTGCTGGTCCACCTCGCCCGGGTCGCGGTCGAGCGCGGTTGCGGCCGGTTTGAGTGGGCCGTGCTGGACTGGAATGCGTCGGCGCAGAGCTTTTACGAATCGCTTGGCGCGATCGTACTGACAGACTGGCGGATCAATCGCGTAACCGGTCCGGCACTCGAAGAGCTTGCCGCCCAGCCGCTGCTCGGCGCGCGCTAGGAGCCTGTCGGGCTTGCTCCTTGCGTTTCTTGTGGGCTTCGGCGATACAATGGTCGGCTTCCCCAGGGGAAGGAGACGCCAGATGAAACACTACGCGGTCCTGCTGGTCTCCCTGATGCTCGGCGCCTGCGCGGCCACGCCCGTGGTGCGGCAGCCCGAGGGTCTGTTCAACGATAATTTGTTCCTCGCGCCGTCCGAACGCATCAGCGTCGACGATGTATTTGCGCTCAGCGACGAGATGAAGCAGTACCTGGACACGGAAATCGCCCGGGAATCGCGTACGAAGGGTCGCCAACAGGCGCTGTTCGATTCCCTCTACGCCAAAGGGAAGCTCAAACTCGACTTCGACTCGGCGACGACCCGAAATGCGGCACAGGCGTTTGCCGCGCGTTCCGGTAATTGCCTGTCGCTGGTCATCATGACCGCCGCTTTCGCCAGGCAAATGGGCCTGCCGGTTCGATATCAGACCGCGTTCGTGGACGACACCTGGAGCCGCAGCGGCGACATCCAATTCTTCATCGGACACGTCAACCTGACCCTCGGAAGGCATCAAATCTACGATGGCGTCGGGCGCTTCGAGCCCGATCTGACGATCGATTTCCTTCCGCCGCAAGACATCCACGGTCTGCGTACGCGCCTCATCGGAGAGGAAACAATCGTCGCGATGTATATGAACAATCGGGCCGCCGAGCTGTTCACTCAGGGACTTGTGAACAACGCCTATTGGTGGGCGCGTGCGGCGATCGGACAGGACCCGGGATTCATGAGTTCCTACAACACGCTCGGCATCATCTACCAACGTCACGGTAATCTTGCCGAGGCGGAGAAGGTGCTTGCTTACGCCCTCGAACGCCAACCCGGAAACCTTCACGTCATGTCAAACCTGGTGTCGGTTCTCAACGCCCAGGGACGGGTCGAGGAATCAAGGGTCCTGGCGCACAAGCTGGAACAAATGGACCCCAATCCGCCCTTCAGTTTCTTCGACCAGAGATCTGTTTGCCAAGGAAGTCGATCGCGCCCCCTATTACGACGAATTCCATTTCTGGCTTGCCGTTGCCTACGTCGGGCTTGGAGAGATGGATCAAGCAAGAAAGCAGCTGACCCTCGCGGTGGAATACAGCACGACCCCCAGAGTCCGCGAGCTTTATGCCGCGAAACTCGATCGAATTAAGTCATCGCAGCTCCAGTAATCCCGAAACAATGGGATTTCCCTAGCGCTGGCTGCCTGCCGGTAACGCGTTGCGCGCTGCAGCATCGCCGAATTCCGCGACGGAACCCAAAGATAAATCGGCGATAATTACCGGCTTTCGCGTTGCCTGCACGTTCTCGCCACGGCCGCCTACCCGGTGCACCGCGGCGCGCACCGTGCAATCCTACCTCCGACCTCCGAATGGCCGACTCCGACCGCCTGACACTGCCCGATCCTCTGCCACTCGCGCGGGGTGCAGACTTCTGGTCGTTGCGCCTCGTCGAGGAGCGTGCCGAATGCTACGCGGTGCGCAAAAACGTGCCCCAGCCACCCACGCTGCTCCTTGACCGGGGCGCAATGCTGACGGCGTACGCGGACGGAGGGTGCGGATACGCGGCGACCAGCGACCTTTCTCCCGCAGGGCTTCAGGCCGCGCTCGATCGGGCCACCGCCTGGGCGCGCGCCACTGCGGGTCGATCGTTGATCGACTTCCGCTCACTCCCTCGGCCCGCGCCGCGCGGCGCCTACGCCTCGCCCGGCGTCGACCAGCCGGGGCGGTCGCAGAAGGAGTGGTACGAACTCCTGGCCGACGAATCCCGGAGCGCCGGCTGCGACCCGCGCATCGTCGACTGGGAGGCAACCGTTGAAACGCGAACCGCCGAGCATCGTTATCTGACGAGCACCGGGGGCGAGGTCGTCCAACGCTACCGCTTCGTCATGCCCGGGCTCGCCGTGACCGCGCACGCCAACGGCGACACCCAGACCCGGACGCTCAACGGCTATCGCGGCCTGGCCCAGCAGGGCGGCGAGTCCATGCTCGATCGCTTCGCGTACGTCGGCAGCGGACGTCGTGTCGCCGAAGAGGCCCTGCAACTGCTACTCGCGCCGAACTGCCCCAGCGGAACGATGGACATCCTGTTGATGCCCGACCAGGTCATCCTGCAGATCCACGAGTCGATCGGCCACCCGCTCGAGCTCGACCGCATTCTCGGCGACGAGCGCAACTTCGCCGGGACGAGCTTCGTCAGCCTCGACATGTTCGGAACGTATCGCTACGGGTCGGACCTTCTCAACGTCACCTTCGATCCAACCCGCCCCGAGGAACTGGCGAGCTACGCTTTCGACGATGAGGGCACGCCCGCGGAGAAGGCTTACCTTATTCGGAACGGCATCCTGGAGCGGCCGCTGGGCGGCGCAATCTCGCAAGCCCGCGCGGGAATCGGCGGTGTGGCCAATTCGCGCGCCGACAACTGGAACCGGCCTCCGATCGATCGGATGGCGAACATCAACCTCGAACCGGGGGACGCGACGCTCGAGGACATGATCGGCGGCATCGAGCGCGGCGTCCTGATGAGCACCAACAGCTCCTGGTCGATCGACGACTCGCGCAACAAGTTTCAGTTCGGCTGCGAGTGGGGGCAGCGCATCGAGAACGGCAAGCTGACGACCGTGGTCAAGAACCCGAACTATCGCGGCATCTCGGCGAACTTCTGGCGCAGTCTCGCCAGGGTCGGCGACGTCTCGACCGTACAGGTGCTCGGCACGCCGTATTGCGGCAAGGGCGAGCCTTCGCAGGTCATCCGCGTCGGACACGCGTCGCCAGCGTGCGTGGTCACCGGGGTCGATGTCTTCGGCGGCGAGGGCTGATGGCGACGTCATCCATGGAAGCCTACTTCGGCGACGTGGCGGGGCTCCTCGACCGCTCGCTCGCCGCGGGCGAGGTCTATACCTGCCGCCTCGACGCGGAGAACTCCGATTTCGTCAGGCTCAATCGCGGCAAGGTGCGCCAGCCCGGCAGCGTCGCGCAGTGCTACCTGCGGCTGCACCTTGTCAGCGGCCACCGGCACGCCGAACAATGTATTACCGTGTCGGGCGATGCCGGGCGCGACAGGGAGCCGATCCTCGCCGCCCTCGCCCGGCTGCGCGCGACGCTCGCTGCCCTTCCCGACGACCCGCATCTGAGTTACGCCACCGACGTCCGCCCGAGTCGGGTCGTTCGGAGCGAGGCCGCCCTGCCCGCCGAGACGATCATCGAGACCGTTCTCGAGGCTGCGCGGGGACTGGACCTCGTCGGGTTGTACGCCGGCGGCCCGGTCTATCGCGGCTTTGCCAACTCATTCGGGCAGCGCAACTGGCACGAAGTCACGAGCTTCAGCCTGCAATGGAGCCTCTATCATCGTGCGGACAAGGCGGTGAAAAGCGCTTACGGCGGGTTCGCATGGGACGACGCCGCGTTCGCAGCCAAGATGGCAGACGCAAGGGAGCGCCTGGCGCTGCTTGGCCGGCCCGGGCGGTCCCTCGAGCCGGGCCGGTATCGTGCCTATCTCACGCCCAGCGCGATGGAAGAGATCGCGGGCATGCTTTGCTGGGGTGGCTTTTCCGGGCGCGCGCTGGAAACGCGACAGAGTTGTCTGTTCCGCCTGAGAGACGGCAGCGCGGAACTCGATCCATCGGTGAGCTTCAGCGAGAACACCGCGGAGGGGATCGCGCCGGCGTTCCAGGACGAGGGCTTCGCAAGGCCGGCCGAAGTGCCGCTGGTCGACGCCGGGCGGATGGTCGGCTCGCTGGTCAACCCGCGAACGGCACGCGAGTTCACGTTGGTGCACAACGGCGCGAACGCCTCCGAGGTACCCGAATCGCTCGATATGCGCGCCGGCAGCGTCGCGGCCGCCGACGCGCTTGCCATGCTCGACACCGGGCTCTACATCAGCAATCTCTGGTACCTCAATTTC
>VBCL01000406.1:4448-7370 GCA_005888865.1 Betaproteobacteria bacterium
TTGTGACGCTCTCGGGGCGGGCATACCGGCCGCTCGCGCTGTACGCCGCGCCCCACAACGCCGGACGGATGCAGAGATCCGGGACGTAGTCGACGAGGTAGCGCCATGGCTGGTGCATCCCGCCGAGCGTCGTGACGTAGGGTTCGTTCATCCGCCGCACGACGGCGTTCACCGGCGCGAGCCACCAGGGCAGAAACTTCGAGCCCGAGACTGCGACGCGGGCGCCCGGTCTCGTCGCGGCGAAGATACGCGCCAGCGCCGCCCGCGACTGCAACACGTCGTGCGTGAAGTTGAAGAGCACGGCGTCGAACGGACCACCGAGGACGGCCTCCTCCGCCGCGGCAGCGATCAGCGTCACGTTGGGCCATCCCGCGCCGGCGATCCGGTCGCGGGCAAGACGTGCCATTTCGGGAGAAAGCTCGACGCCGGTGACCCGCCCCTCGCGGCCGACCGCGGCGACGAGCAGCGCAAACGACAGCCCCGTTCCGCAAGCAACGTCGAGAACCGCCTCTCCGGGCGAGAGCTCCAGCGCGGCGATCGTCCGCCGACGCAGCCGCATCGTCCGCGCTGCAGATGCGTCATAACCTTCGGCGTGCACGCGATAGCGCTCGATCGCGCGCGCACGATCGGGTGCGGAATTGCTAAGCGCCGTGGTGCCAGCCCTTGGGGATCGAGGACAGCAGCTTCTTGGTATACGGCTGCTGGGGATGCCGGTAGATCTCGTCGGAGTCGGCGATCTCGACGATCTCGCCCTGGTTCATCACCATCACCTGGTCCGAGATGTATTTCACCACCGCGAGATCGTGCGAGATGAAGATATACGAGAGATGGAACTCGTCCTGCAGGTCCTGCAGCAGGTTGAGGACCTGCGCCTGCACGGACACGTCGAGCGCGGATACCGACTCGTCGCAGATCAGGATGTCGGGCTTCAGCGTGAGGCAGCGCGCGATCGCGATGCGCTGGCGCTGTCCGCCGGAAAATTCGTGCGGATACTTGTAGAAAGAGACCTCCGGCAGGCCGACCTTGGCGAGCATCTCGAAAGCGAGACTGACGCGCTCCTGCGCCGACGAGCCGATGCCGTGGATCAGCATCGGCTCGGTCAGGATCTGGCCGATGATGAATCGCGGGTTGAGCGAGGCGTAGGGGTTCTGGAAGATGATCTGGATACGCCGCTTGTACGCCATGAACTCGCGCGAATTCATCGCGAGGATGTCGCGCCCTTCGAACAGCGCCTCGCCCGAAGACGCCTCGTGCAGCCGCATCAGCGTCAGACCCACCGTCGTCTTGCCCGATCCCGACTCGCCCACGAGCCCCAGCGTCTTTCCCTTGGGCAGCTTGAACGAGACGTTCTTCACCGCCTCGAACTTTCGTCGGCCGAAGACGCCCTCGCGCGTATAGAAATCCTTGCCGAGATTGCGCACCTCGAGAATGATCGGATCGGACGCCTGAATCCCGCGTTTGCGCTCGTTGAGGTTCATCGCGTGCGCGCCGCCGTCCATGAAGTCCTCGATCACCGGCAGGCGCACCGGTCGCCGGTCGAGCCGCGGCCGGCACTGGAGCAGCGCCTTGGTGTAGGCGTCGTGCGGGTCCTCGAATACTCCTTTGGCCGGTCCCTGTTCGCGGATCTTCCCATCGCGCATGACCACGATGTGGTCGGCGATGTCGCCCACGACCGCGAGGTCATGGGTGATGAACAGCACCGACATCTGGCGGCGCTGCTGGAGCGCGGCGATCAAGTCCAGGATCTGCTGCTGGATCGTGACGTCGAGCGCGGTCGTCGGCTCGTCCGCGATGAGCAGCTTCGGCTCGCAGGCGATCGCCATCGCGATCATCACGCGCTGCTGCTGTCCGCCCGACATCTGTGACGGAAAGGCGTTGATCTTGTACTTCGGATCGGGAATCCCGACCTCGTCGAGCAAGGCGATGGCTCGCTTCCTGGCCTCGCCCGGCGACAGCCCCATATGCAACCGGAGCACCTCGCCGAGCTGGAAGCCGACCGTGAACACCGGGTTGAGCGAGGTCATCGGCTCCTGGAAGATCATCGAGATGTCGGCGCCGCGGAGCTTGCGCAGCTCCAGCGCGTCGAGAGCGACCAGGTTCCTGCCGCCGTAAAGGATCTCGCTTCCCGGGAGAACGCTGGCATTTTCCTTGGGCAGTAGGCCAAGGATCGACAGCGAGGTCACCGACTTTCCGCTCCCGGACTCTCCTACCAGGGCCACCGTGGCGTTCCTGGGAATGTCGAAGCTCACGCCTTTGACGGCCTCGAAGGTCGTGTGCTTGTCCAGCCGGAAGTTCACCCGGAGATTACGGACGGATAGGAGCGGGTCGGCCATCGTCGCCTTTCTCTAGCTCTGCCCGCGCCTGCGAGCTTGGGGAGGCATCATTTCAACTTCGGATCGAGCGCATCGCGCAACGCGTCGGTAAACAGACTGAACGCCGTCACCAGGACCGCCATGTAGGTCCCGGCCGCGGCCAGCTGCCACCACTTGCCGAGGATCAGCTCATTCTGGGCTTCGTTCAACATCGATCCCCACGACACGACGTCGACCGGCACGCCGAAGCCGAGGAACGACAGGATCACCTCGGCCTTGATGAACCCCACCGTGTAGATGGAGAGCTGGACGAGCACGATGTGGCTGACGTTGGGGAAGATATGGATGAACATGCGCCGCGCATTCGACGCGCCGATCGCATCCGCCGCCTGGACGTATTCCCGGCCCTTGTGCTTGAGGTACTCGCCGCGAATCAGGCGGAAGGTGCCCGTCCAGCCGGTCAAACCCAGGATCAGCACGATGGTCCAGGTGCCTTTCTGCTGCAACACTGCGGCGACCGCGAGGATCAGCAGCAGATAAGGTATCGCCGTGAAAACGCTGTAGAACCAGTTGAAGAAATCGTCGAGCCATTTGCCGTAGTAGCCGGCGA
>VBCL01000407.1 GCA_005888865.1 Betaproteobacteria bacterium
CCCAATCCGGCCCTCGAAGCGAAGATCGCACGCTATCTGCGACGCCTGCAGGCCTCGCACGGCGGGTGGCCACTGTTCCATGCGGGAGACTTCAACATCAGCGCCAGCGTAAAGGCCTATCTCGCGCTCAAGCTCGTCGGCGATTCGCCCGAAGCCGAGCACATGCGACGTGCACGCGAGGCGATCCTTGCCTGCGGCGGAGCGGGCAAGACCAACGTCTTTACACGCATCCTGCTGGCGCTCTTTGGAATCGTCTCGTGGGGGGCGGTGCCGATCATCCCGGTCGAGATCGTGTTCCTGCCGCCGTGGTTCCCGTTCCACCTGTCGCGTGTCTCATACTGGAGTCGGACGGTTCTGGTCCCGCTCCTGGTCTTGAAAGCTTTGAAGCCGCGAGCGCGCAATCCACGCGGCGTCGGCATCGACGAGCTCTTCCCGGGAGCACGCGCTCGCGCGAGCCGCTGGGCACGCGCCCCGCATCAATCGCGCCTGCGGTTCGCCCTTTTTTCGGCAATCGACTCGATCCTGCGTTGGCTTGAGCCCTTGGTGCCCTCCGCGATTCGCGGGCGCGCGATCGACAAAGCCGTTGCTTTCGTCACCGAGCGTCTCAATGGAGACGACGGTCTGGGGGCCATCTTTCCGGCCATGGCCAACACGGTCATGATGTTCGATGCATTGGGCTACGAGCGCGATCACCCGGACCTGGTGATGGCGCGTAAGGCCATCGACAAGCTGCTCGTCGTGAGCCGCGAGGAAGCCTACTGTCAGCCTTGTGTGTCCCCGGTGTGGGATACCGTTCTTGCCTGTCACGCGCTGCTCGATGTCGGCGGCAAGGATGCGCGCGCGGCGGTGCGCAGCGGTCTGGAGTGGCTCGAGGCAAAGCAAGTCCTCCAGACGATCGGCGACTGGGCCGAGCGGCGGCCGCATGTGCGTCCCGGTGGCTGGGCATTTCAGTACGCCAACCCGCATTATCCCGACCTCGACGACACGGCCGCCGTCGTGACGGCGATGGACCGATTCGCGCGGACCCGCGTCGCGCGCGGCGAACCGGACTTCCGTAGTGGCATCGACCGCGGACGTGACTGGGTTCTGGGGCTGCAAAGCGCGAACGGCGGCTGGGGTGCGTTCGATGCCGACAACACGAGCGAGTACCTGAATCACATACCGTTTGCCGATCACGGAGCCCTTCTCGACCCGCCGACCGCCGATGTCACCGCACGTTGCGCTGGGATGATCGCTCAGCTCGGCGACACGGCGCACGCTCCAGCGCTGGCGCAAGCGCTGGACTTCCTGCGGCGCGATCAGGAAGACGACGGCAGCTGGTACGGACGCTGGGGCATGAACTACATCTACGGGACATGGTCGGTGTTGTGCGCGCTCAACGCGGCCGGTGTGAGTCCGCAAGCGCCGGAGGTTCGCCGCGCGGTCGATTGGCTGATCGCAGCGCAGAACCAGGACGGCGGCTGGGGCGAGACCGGTGAGAGCTACGGCCTCAAGGACCGGGACCGTGAACGTGCGGCAAGCACGGCTTCACAGACGGCGTGGGCATTGCTGGGGCTGATGGCGGCAGGCGAGGTGCCCAACCCTGCCGTCGCACGCGGGATCCACTATCTCTCGCAACGCCAGGGCGAAGACGGCTTCTGGCGCGAGCCGCATTTCACCGCGACCGGCTTTCCGCGAGTGTTCTATCTGCGCTATCACGGCTATGCCAAGTTCTTCCCGCTATGGGCGCTCGCTCGCTACCGCAACCTCATCGGATCTGGCGAGCGTTACGTGCGTTTCGGGTTGTGAATATCGGTGCGGGATCCCGGCTTGCGGTCATTGCGGTCACGGGGCTCGTCAAGGAAGCGCGCGTCGCCGCTGGAACCGGCGTGCGCGCCATTTCTGGCGGAGGCAACGCGCAACATCTCGCCGCCCAGCTCGAGCGCGAGCTCGCGCGCGGGGCGCGGGCAGTCATCAGCTTCGGCATTGCGGGCGGGCTCGCCGACGACCTCCCAAGCGGAACGTGGCTCGTCGCTCGCGCGATCGTGACGCGGGGCGCGCGTTGGAGCGGCTTCCCGGCGCAATCACCGTGGAATTGGCCGGCATGGACACGCCGGTCATGGACCCGGCCGCCAAGCGCGCCTTGCACCTCGCTACAGGCGCTGCGGCGGTCGATACCGAATCGCACATCGCAGCCGCGTTCGCGCGGTCCCACGAGCTGCCATTCGCCGCCTTCAGAGTCGTCGCCGACAGCGCGCGTCGCCGCCTTCCGCCTGCCGCATCGGTGGCGCTGACACCCGAGGGGAAAATCAAGCGCGCCGCGGTGCTGGCGTCGCTGGCGCGAGATCCTGGGCAGCTTCCCGCGCTACTGCGCATCGCGGTGGACGCGCGCACGGCTTTCCGCGCGTTGTCACGTGGCCGTCGACTCCTTGGCCTTGGCCTCGCCTATCCGGATCTCGGCGAGCTTCTGCTCGACGTGCCGTGAGAACACGTACTGCGCGGGCCGCTGATGGGCGAGCGGAATCTCCCGCGCCATGGCTCCCTCGGTGCGCACGCCGCGCAGGCCGACCGAGAGCGCCTTGAGCGGGTGACGCACCGCGTCCTGTACAGCGCTGGCTTCGTAACCACTGTGCACCATGCAGTTGGCGCACTTTTCATAGTGGCCCGTGCCGTACGCGTCCCAATCGGTCTCTTCCATCAGCTCACGAAAGCTCTGCGCATAGCCTTCGCCCAGCAGATAGCAGGGTCGCTGCCAGCCGAAAACGTTGCGCGTGGGGTTGCCCCACGGCGTGCAGTGGTATTCCTGGTTGCCGGCGAGGAAATCGAGGAACAGGCTCGATTGGCTGAATGACCACGCGCGCGCGCCGCGGCCGCGCCGGAAAATGTCGCGGAAGAGCTGCTTGGTCCGGGTGCGAGTGAGGAAGTGCGCCTGATCGGGCGCCCGCTCGTACGCATAGCCGGGCGATACGGTGATGCCGTCGATGCCGAGTGCGCCCGCCGCGTCGAAAAACTGCGCGACGCGCTCCGGATCGGCATCGTTGAACAGCGTGCAGTTGATGTTGACCCGAAACCCGCGCGCCTTCGCGGCCCCGATCGCCGCCACCGCGCGCGCGTAAACGCCTTCTTCGCACACCGAGTGGTCGTGCATCTCCCGGTCTCCGTCCAGGTGCACCGACCACACGAAGTATGGGCTTGGCCGGAACAAACCGAGCCTCTTTTGCATCAGCAGCGCATTGGTGCACAGGTAGACGAATTTGCGCCGGGACACGATGCCGTTGACGATTGCATCGATCTCCTTGTGCAGCAGGGGCTCGCCGCCGGCGATCGATACGACCGGTGCCCCGCACTCGTCGACGGCGGCCAGGCACTCCTCGACCGACAAGCGCTGATTCAGGATTTCGTCCGGGTAATCGATCTTGCCGCAGCCGGCGCATGCAAGATTGCAGCGAAACAGCGGCTCGAGCATCAGCACCAGCGGGTAACGCCGGCGCCTCGTCAATTGCTGGCGGACGATGTACGCGCCGATGCGCGCTTTCTGCAGGAGGGGAATCGCCATGGTGAATGGGGAGGCGGCGCAGGCTCTCGGTCAGCCCGTCACAGGAACTGTCCGTCGCGCACGGAGCAATTCTGCGGGAAGTCGGAATTCGACCTTCTCCTCCATGCCTGGGAGCACCGATACCTCGACCGGGCCGAGGCGCCGCAGCGCCGCGATGACGTTGTCGACCAATTCCTCGGGTGCCGAAGCCCCGGCGGTGATCCCGACCACCGAGGCAGCCCTGACCCACGCGGCGTCGAGTTCACTCCCGTCGGCGATGAGGTAGCTCGGCACGCCGGCTTCGACCCCGATCTCACACAGTCGGTTCGAGTTCGAGCTATTCTTCGCGCCCACGACAAGGATCACATCGGCGATCTTGGCCAGCTCGCGCACGGCGGATTGCCGGTTCTGGGTCGCGTAGCAGATGTCGTTGATGTCCGGCCCGACGATGTCGGTGAAGCGTCGCTTCAACGCGGCGATGATCGCTCGCGTATCGTCGACGCTCAACGTCGTTTGCGTCACGTACGCGACGGGCGTGTCGACGGCGAGATCCAATGCATCGACGTCGCGCTCGGTTTGCACCAGCAATACCGGTCCCGGTACCTGGCCCATCGTGCCCTCGACCTCCGGATGGCCCGCGTGGCCGACCAGGATCAGAACACGCCCCTGCGCCGAGTAGCGTTTGCCCTGGCTATGGACCTTGGCGACGAGCGGACAGGTTGCATCCAGAACGCGCAGTCCATATTCCTGCGCTTCGTCCTCGACCTGCCGTGCGACCCCGTGCGCACTGAAAATGGTGATCGCCCCGGCGGGCACTTCCGACAGGTGCTCGACGAAACGCGCGCCCTTCGCGCGCAGGGTCTCGACGACATGGCGGTTGTGCACGATTTCATGCCGGACATAGACCGGCGCGCCGAACTTTGCCAGCGCCCGCTCGACGATGTCGATGGCCCGGATGACGCCGGCGCAGAACCCGCGCGGCTGCGCAAGCATCACCTGCATATGCGCTGCAGTTTTTCTCGTGGGGCGAAGGAATTGATCGACGGCATCAGCAGGGCCGCGGCATGGGCTGCGGAAGATCGTCCATCGAAGCAATGATCCACTATTGCGCGCTTCAGGACAAGGCGCTTAAGCGACATCCTCCGTGGGACGACGCACGGCCCTTCGTGGTCATCGATCGATTCTATCCGCATGGAATCGCGCATAATGCGCGTGCCTAGGCTCCTAGAGCCATCTCCTTTCGAGTTCATCGAACGTGCAGGAGTTTCACTGCCCGGCGAGAACGAGACCTGCCCGCCCGGCACGGGCGATCCTGCTAGCCATG
>VBCL01000408.1 GCA_005888865.1 Betaproteobacteria bacterium
CGCGGCGGCGAAGGCGATCTGTTCGCGATCGTGCAGATCGCGGTGCCGACCGTGGTCAACGAGCCGGAGCGCGCGCTCTACAGAGAGCTCGCCGAGCACTCGACGTTCAATCCCCGTGCCCATTTCGCACAGGAGACGAGCCATGCGAATCGAACTCAGTGAAGTGGTCTGGCTGGACGAGCAGCGCGAGCTGACGCTTGCCGAGCTCGCCGAGCTTTCCGGGCTGTCGGAAGCGGAACTTCACGAGCTCGAGGACTGCGGCGCGATCGCGCCGATCGATCCCGACGCAGGAACGAAGACGTTCAGCGCGCACTACCTTGTTCTTGCGCGGACGGCGTGCCGTCTGCGCGACGACTTCGAGCTCGACACGCAAGGGCTTGCCGTGGCTCTGGCGCTCCTCGATCGGGTCCGCGCCCTCGAAGCCGAGCTGCGCGACCTCCGTGCGCGACGACCGGACCTCGGGTAGCGCTCAAGCCTTGTAGGCGATGACTTCGATCTCGACTTTCGCGTCGATCATCAGCGTCGCCTGCGTCGTCGATCGCGCTGGTTTGTGGTCGGAGAAGAATTCGGCGTAAACGCGGTTGAACGTCCAGAAGTCGCGCGCGTCGTCCAGCCACACGGTCGACTTGACGACGTCTTTCAGCGTGCAGCCGGCAAGCGCGAGCGCCTTCTCGACGTTTTTCAGCGCCTGCCGGGTTTGCGCCTCGATGCCGCCCTGAACGAGCTCGCCGTTGTCGCCCATCGCGACCTGCCCCGACACGAACACGAACGGTCCCGCCTTGACCGCCGGCGAAAACGGCAGCGATTGCCCGCCGGCACCGGTGCGGGTTCCTCCCAGGAATTCGACGCTCATTGAATCCTCCAATCATTGGTTGGCCGACGGGTCCCCGATACCTTTCGATGAAACTAAATTACAGTTTATCCGATTCCTCGGAACGTGCCCAGCGCCGCGTGGACCCGCCAGCGCGCACCTCGGCTCCCCTATGGGGCGCGGGCCCCATTGCCGCCCCTTGACGCCATTCCGAAAGAGCGTAGACTCGCCGCCTTGATGTAATTTAATTACACAGGCCCCGGCTTTCGGCAGCGCCTCCGCCGAGCAACGCCGGGGGCGCGCCATTTCCCCAAGAAGGAGGAGGAGTCATGTTTCGCACCGGCATCCGCAGCACGCATCCCTTTTTCATCCGGCTGACTCTGCGCTCCGGCCTGGCAGTCATCGCGGCGGTAGCAGCGATAACTCTCGCGACCGGATCGGCCCTCGCCGCGCCCGCCAAGGGCGGCGCTGCCAATCTTGCGATGATCGGCGAGCCCCAGACGCTCGACCCCATGGCGTCGACGGCCGACCTGGTCGGCATCATCACGCAGCATATCTACGAGTTGCTTTACACCTTCGACGCCAACTGGAACGTTACGCCGATGCTGGCGGAGAGCATGCCGGCGATCTCGAAAGACGGTCTCGTCTATACGATCCCGCTGCGCAAGGGCGTGAAGTTCCACAACGGCAAGGAGATGACGTCCGACGATGTCGTCGCGTCGTTGAAGCGGTGGATGGACACGGCGCCGCGCGGCAAGGCCGTCGCCAAGGAGATCAAGAGCCTCGAGGCCAAGGGTCCGAATTCGATCGTCATCACACTCAACCGTCCCTACGCACCATTGCTCGCGCACTTGGCGTTGCCGAACGGCTTTGCGGCGATCATGCCGAAGGAAACAATCGCCACACCTCTCACCGAGTACATCGGCACCGGGCCATACAAGTTCAAGGAACGCAAGCCCGACCAGTACGTGCAGTTGGTGCGCTACGACGGTTACAGTGCACGCAAGGAACCGGCGAGCGGCTATGCCGGCAAGCGCGAAGCGCTGCTCGACGAGCTGCGCTTCATCCCCGTGCCCAACGCCAACACGCGGGTCGAGGGATCGCTGTCGGGTCAATACCAGTTCGCGGACTTGTTGCCCGTCGAGTCGTTTTCGCGGATCGACAACGCGCCGAACGTCAAGCCCGTGCTCACCTCGCCGTTTGGTTTTCCGTACCTGGTGCTCAACACCAAGCAGGGGCCGCTTGTGAATCTCCAGCTCCGCCAGGCGGTGGAGGCGGCGCTCAACAACGCCGACATGATGGGCGCCGGATTCGGCGACCCGAAGTTCTATACGACCGATAGCAGCCACTACCCCAAGAACACGCCGTTCTACTCGACCGCCGGCACCGAGCACTACGGCAAGGGCGACGCCAAGAAAGCCGCTACGCTCGTCACGGCGGCCAAGTACGACGGCACGCCGGTCAAGATTCTCACCAGTCAGCAATACGACTTTCACTACCGCATGGCGCTGGTGATGGCGGAAAACCTCAAGGCCGCCGGCTTCAAGGTCGATACCCAAGTCGTGGATTGGTCGACGCTGATCCAGCGGCGCAACGATCCCGCGCTGTGGGACATCTACATCACGCATTCCGCCGTGCTGCCCGAGCCGACACTGACCCCGCCGCAGCTCGGTGAAGGCGCGCCGGGCTGGTGGAGCTCGCCCGCCAAGGAAGCCGCGCTTTCGGCGTTCAACGCGGAG
>VBCL01000031.1:0-10406 GCA_005888865.1 Betaproteobacteria bacterium
GAGGTGCATGTCTGGCGGATGAAGGATGGAAGGGCGATCGAGTTCCGCGAGTACCAAGGCGACGAGCAGCGGGAGGACCGGTTCTGGTCCTGAGACTCTGGTATTCCGTCTGCGCTGAGAGAGTGAGCCCTGGCGCTTCGACGGCTTTCCCAACGGCTATCGAGGCGGGCGCGCCGCCCGGTCTTCCACGACGCTCTATCCTGCTCTGGCGTAGTGGCGCCCCAACAAGTTTCCGGGCTTGGTCGCTGGAAGGAAGGAGGTCATGGAGCCCATCAAGAACCTCATTGAACGCGCTTGGGAAAGCCTGACGGAAGGCTGGCGGGAGTTGCTCACGCGCAGCAGCGGCGCGCTCACCCATTTCGGCACCGAGGGCGGGGGGAAAACAGAATCACCGCAGGAATTTCCGCACTGGAGCCTGCTTGCGGCGGAGACCTGGGAGACCGCCAAGTCAGTCGTGATTCGCGTGGAGATTCCCGGTATGAACGAGGGTGACCTGGGCATCGACATCGACGGAAACGTCCTGCGCATCCGGGGAGAAAAGCGCTTGGGCGCCACGCAGCAACGCCGCCGATATCACCTCATGGAGCGGGCGTACGGACATTTCGAACGCAGCATCCCTCTGCCTCACGGCGTCGATGCCGAAAAGGCCGAAGTTTCGTATCGCGACGGGGTGCTGACGGCGATACTGCCAAAGACCGACACACTGCCACCGCGCCGGCTGACGATATCGAAGTGAGCCGGCGAACGCGCGGCCGACGAGCGCGCTGGCTTTGGAGCGGAATTCCTTGGCGCGGTCGACGCTCGCTTCGACACCATCGAGAAGTTCCCCGAGATGTTCGCGCGCGTGCACGGTGAGATTCGACGCGCCATCGCAGCGCGCGCTCAAGATGCCTGGGCCGGGACCTTCTGCTCGCCTAGGGGAGCACCATTTACTGCAAGCGCCACCTCGATGTTTCCGCGAACAGCGTTGGAATAAGGGCAGATCTGATCGGCCTTTCGTACGAGGTCGGCGGCCTCTTGTGCGTCGGCTACGGAAGGCAGGGAGATGTCGAGCGCGACGCTAAGCTTGAAGCGTCCATTCTCAATTGGGATCAATGCCACCGTAGAATCAATGACGGCATCGTCGGCAGTGATCTTCATGCGCTGCCCAAGGATGCTGAGCACGGATTCAAAACAGGCCGCATAGCCGATTGCGAACAACTGCTCCGGATTCGGTGCTCCGCCAGGACCGCCGAGCTCCTTCGGTAGCTGGAGCTGGAGCTCGAGCTCGCCGCTCGTGATTCTTCCTTGCCCGCCTGCGCGACCGCCTTTCACTCGCGCGGTGGTCGTGTATGCCGGTTTCGTCATTGCGCCTCCAGATGAGATCTTCGCCAGCTGCCGCTGACGCTGCTCCTCCTGATACATTCGCCATTCTTCGCCTACGGCTTTCTCGATGCTCGGCCGCTTCAGCAGCCGCTTGTGGTATTCCTGAACCGCGGACCACCGCGCTAGATCCAGGCCGACGAACGGAGCCCAATTCAAAATTGCCGCCAAGTACGCGTCGGCCACGCTGAAGCGATCGAGCAAGAAGTCATGTTCCGTCAGATGGCGCTCCAGGACTCCGAAGCGCAGAGGTATCTTCTCCCGAGCGTAGGTCTTGGCACCCTCCGGCGCTCGCGGGTCAAGAAGCGCGATGAAGATCGCCTTGTGCAGCTCCGTACCGATGAATCCGAGCCATTGCTGCAAGCGTGCGCGCTCCGGGCCCGAGGGCGGCGCGAGCTCTGCGTGCGGGAAGCGATCCGCGACGTACTGAAGGACGGCGGTATTTTCGGTCAACAGGATCCCGTCATCGGTGTGCAGGACCGGTACCTGACCCATGGGTGCTATGGTTAGGAAATCGGACCCGTCGATGGTGCGCTTGGCCCTCGTATCGACCTGGGTAAATTCGGAGCGGGCGCCGGCCTCGTAGAGCGCGATCCGCGTTGCCAACGAGCACGCCATTGGGGAGAAGTAGAGGTTCATGGCAAGAGTTGTTTCCGGAACGACTGTTTTGTACTATATAGTACATAAATACCTTAGTCAAGAGTCTCCAAATGCCCAAGAACCAAAAAGCTGCGACGCCGCGCGGTCGGCCACGCGAATACGATCCCAACCAGGCGCTCGCCAGAGCGACTGAGGCCTTTTGGCGAGCCGGCTACTCGGCGACGTCCGTCGACGACCTGAGCATTGCCACGAAGATGAACCGGCCCAGCTTGTATGGCGCGTTTGGCGACAAACGCGCCCTATATCTGACGAGCCCGTCGCGCTACGTTACGCGCGGACGCAGGGCCATGCAGGACGCCCTGTCAGGTCCTGGATCGTTGCGCGACGCACTGATGCGAGTCTATGAGGGATCACTCGCTCTTTACTATCCATCCAAAGGCCCGGCGCGCGGCTGCTTTCTCATCGGTACCGCAGCAACAGAAGCCGTCAGTGATCCGGACGTGCGCGCTGTCCTGCGGGAAGGCCTGCGAGAGTTCGACCGACAGTTCAAGGCGCGCATCGAGCGCTCTATAGTGGAACGAGAACTGGATGAGGCTGCCGATCCAACAACTCTCGCCGCTCTCGCCTCGGCAATACTGCATACTCTCGCTTTGCGCTCTCGGGCCGGCGATCCCGCTGCCTCACTGCGAGCAACGGCGCACGCCGGTGTGGACCTGATTTGCGGCCGGCGTACCGGCGAATCATGATCTTCGATGCATAGAGATGACCATTGCACTTCGGATTAAGCACGCGCATTGATCAATGGCTGACCGGGCTTTGCTTCTCGATATCCCGCTTGCGCTGAAATTCTTTCGGTAACAGAATTGATATGAGTCCCGGGGCTCCATGCTCGACCCGCGGCATGTAGTGCCCAACACCCCGTCACCGGTCAAATCAACTTCGGAGAAGTGGAACATGCCTGCCAAGAAGCAACCGATGCCGCGATCGCTCAAGCTGCGCTCCATGCGCAAAGGAGGCCATGGCGCCGGCACCACAAGCGTCTGTGGCAACCCGCTCGCCTTCACGATGCAAACCCAGCAGCAATCGCAGTGGTGTTGGGCGGCGGTGTCGGTGTCGGTGAACCTCTATTACCATCCCGCGAGCGGGCAGACCCAATGCGCGGTCGCCAACACGGCAATGGGGCAGACGACCTGTTGCGCCGATGGCAGCACGGCGCAGTGCAATCAGCCGTGGTTCCTCGATCAGGCTCTGCAAATCGTGGCCAATCTCAACGCGCTCACCAGCGGCAAGATCGCGTTGACCAGTATCAAGGCCGAGATCAATCAGTGTCGTCCGTTTTGCCTCCGCATCGCCTGGAACGGCGGCGGGGGCCATTTCGTCACTGTCTATGGCTATTCGCGCAAGCTCATCGACATCGGCGATCCTTGGTATGGAAATTCCATCGTTTCGTATGACTCGTTCCCGAGCACCTACCAGGGCGGCGGCGCGTGGACCGATAGCTATACAACCAAGGCATAGGAAGGTACATCGATCATGCCCATCATCTCACGCAATATTCCCCGCCAGGGCGCGGCACGGCTCGCCGGCCACTTGACCGAATTGTTCCGGGAAAAGAGATCGTCATCGAAGATGCCCGAGATGCGCCTGGAGGATCTGTCGCATAGCGAGCCGCATCCCGTCTATTACGCACCGCTCGACGCTTTGGCAGACGGGAAGCTGCTTGCCGCTGCGACGCAGGCAAGCTGGCGCTACCTGCTGGTGCAGGACGACGCCGCGGTCGCCGAGGCCGAGTTGAGCGTCGGTCGCCGCCGAGGTGCGAAAGGCGTCGCCGCAAAACCATTGGAGTTTCTCGGCCTGACTCACGGGCCCTTCACCGCGGCGACGGTCGAGTCGCTCAGCGCAGCCGAGCGGCTGCCGCAGGTCGAAGCAGCCGACTACGAACTGCGGCTCCTCAAGGTTCCCGCGGTGTATCTGGCCGCGTTGTGGTTGCACGGCTCCAAGGACGATATCCTGATCCCGATGGGGAATCCGCCGGGTGGTCTCAAGAAGAACAAACCGTATACCGAAGCAGCGGTCATCAAGGCACTACGCGGAGTCGTGGAGCAAACCAAGGGATTCCAGGACGCGTACGCCGAGAACCAGCGCAAGCGACGCAGCAGGAAGAAACGATAGCCTCCGGACCGGGGGGGCAGGGGTCCGGCCAGACCCCTTCGTGCCGTTAATCAAGGGAGGCGTCACTTGAAGTTTCTCCATGCACTGTGGGTGCTCGCGCTGCTATGCGTGGCGCCGCTCGCCTGGGCCGAGGAGCCCGACCACGCGATTCACGAAGAGCTGCGCGGCGTCCTGCGCGAAGTCGTGACGGCCATGAACAGCGGCCAGTACGACAAGATGCTTCCGTATCTCACCGAGGACGTCGAGGCAACCAGCATCACGCAGGAAGTAATGTCCAGTCGCGCCGACGTGTCGAAGTATTTCCAGGAATGGTTCGGGCCGACCGGTTACATGCGCAAGATGGAGATGAAGCTCGATGCCGACAAGCTGACCGAGCTCTCGCCCGACAAGAGCTGGGGCCTCGTGCGCGGCAAGGCGCTCGAACATTACGAGGCCAAGGACGGCAACCTGTTCGATTTTGTGACGCGCTGGACGGCGGTGATGGTCCGCAGCGACGACGGCAAGTGGCGGCTGCGCGCCATTCACTTCG
This sequence comes from Betaproteobacteria bacterium, assembly GCA_005888865.1. Classification (GTDB taxonomy): domain Bacteria; phylum Pseudomonadota; class Gammaproteobacteria; order Burkholderiales; family Casimicrobiaceae; genus PALSA-1003. The sequence goes on from VBCL01000031.1 coordinate 4,664, forward strand.
GCACGAACCACCTCGACAACCCCGTCCTGACCAAGGTGCAGCGCACGCTGGTGCACTACGGCATCATCGGCGCGATAGTCAGCCTCATCGTCGGCTTGGCGCTCGGATGGTGGATCGGACGCCGGAGCCGCCGCAGCGCATCGGCCACGCGAAGTTGACAGAGGGTGCCGACCTCCAAGCGCGATGCTGAGGACTCGGCAACCTTTACTCGCACCCGTTCGGAGAGGTCCACTGAATGGCGGATTTTTTTACAGCCAGCGACAGGCTCGGCACGAGGATGTAGCGACAACGCGCTGATAAGTTTTGACTTCCATTTTTCTGGCGCAAATTATGCGTCCCTCAATTGGCTCCGCCGTCGCCTACCGAGCGGCCTCGAGTGGCCGGATCCCGGCCGCAACACCACGTCGTTAACAAAGCACCTAGGAGGCTCGATCATGAATCGCACGCATTCGCTGCAAGCGTTTGTCGTCACGCTCCTCGCTGCCTTTTCTCTGACAGCTCAGGCCTGGGATCGTGGTACTGCAACCACCTTCGCCACCTTGCCGCCCCGCACCGGGCATCCCGAGGGCATTACTGCTGATTCGCAGGGCAACCTCTACGTCGCGGACTTCGACGTCAGCGGCGAGACGGCAGTGGGCAACGTCATCGTGTTCAACCGCGCCGGCCAGTTCGTCCGGAAGCTCGAGATTCCCGGATCGAGTAACCTCCTTCTCGGCATCGCCTTTCATCCGCAGACGCACGCGTTGCTGGTGATCGACTTCGGCCACCAGCAGGTCCTCGAGATCGATCCGGTGAACGCGACCCCAACGGTGTTCACGACAATTCCAGGCGGGTCGGGAGCAGGGCCAAACGCGCTCGCCTTCGACCAGGCGGGTAACGTCTACATCTCCGATTCATTTGCCGGGACGATCTGGCGCACGGGACCCACGGGGGGTGCAGCTTCGCCCTGGATCAGCCATCCCCTGCTCACCACGACCGGCGTGCCGCCGTTCGGCGCCAATGGCCTCGCGTTCAACACCGCCTTCTCCGCGTTGTTCGTGGCGAACACCGGCAACGACACGATCGTGAAGATACCGGTGGCGGGCGGTGCGCCCGGAACGCCCGAGGTCTTCGTCAACAGCATCAACGGCGCCGACGGTCTGCTGATCGATGCTGCCGACAACTTCTGGGTTGCAGCGAATCAGTCCGACGAGATCGTCGTGCTGGATAGCTCCGGCAAAGTCATCGCCAAGCTCGGCGACTTCGGCGGCATCGACGCCCGCGGAGCGCCGATCGGGTTGCTGTTTCCAGCCAGCCTCGTCATCAGCAACGGGTTCCTTTACGTGACGAACCTGGCGCTCGATCTGCGCCTGTTCGGCCTGGCGCAGACCACCAATTCGCAGTGGTCAGCGCAGGTGACCCGCCACACGATCGCGCGCATGCGGGCCCAACTTCCGCCGGTCCGCGGGAACTAGCCTCTCTCAAGCCGCTGCCGGGCCGTCAGCCTCCCACCGTTGTCGGCCGCGCCCGAATAGAAAAGCCGCCCCGCGGGGCGGCTTTTCCGGTTTTGGCGATGACTAAACCTGGAGAAAAATGATGCACGCCGGGCTGCCCACAGGCGTGTATTGACCGGTGAATTCAAGCTTGCGGCCGGCAACTTCATACGTTGCGATGCTGTCGCTTCTTTGGTCGCAAACGTACAGGAAACTACCCGTCGGGTCGATATTGAAGTTGCGCGGATAGTCGCCCCGAGTCCACTCATCGCCGGCGGGCGTCAGCTGCCCGGTCCCAGGGTCGACGGCGAAGATGCCGATGCTGTCATGCAGCCGGTTGGCGGCATAGACGAATTTGCCGTCGCTCGAAACCATGACTTCCGACGTGAAGTTCGTGCCGACGAAATCCTCGGGCAGGGTCGAAACGGTCTGTTGAGCCGTCAGCGATCCGCTCGTGGCGTCGTAGCTGAAGAACGCAAGCGTGGACGCCTCTTCCTGAAGCGAATAGAACCACCGTCCATTGGGATGAAAGGCGAAGTGCCGCGGCCCATCTCCCGGAGGCAACGCTACGAATGCGGGACTGTTAGGCGTGAGCGTCCCCGTCGCCCTGTTAAGAAGCCAGCTGTATATTCGATCCTGCCCCAGATCGGCTCCAAAGACGAACTTGCCGGCGGGATCAGCCTGGATCATGTGGGCGTGGGGCGCATCGTGGCCACTGAAGGCAAAGCTTCCGGGTGGGGCATTGGTCGCCTTGGTCGGGCCCACGGAACCAAGGTCCTGCTGAACAAACGTGGCGTTGCCCAGCGATCCGTTGGACTGGATGGGGAGGACGGCGAAGCTGCCGCCGCCGTAATTGGCGACGAACACAAATTGCCCGAGTGGATCGACGCTCAGGTGGGCAGGCCCCGCGCCTTGCGAGCTTACGACATTGAGAAACGTCAGGTCACCGGTCGACGGATTGACGCTGAATGCTGATACGGAGCCGCTCGTCGTCCCGTTGAAATTCGAGATCTCGTTGACCGCATATAGGAAAGCTTTATTCGGGTGAAGCGCGATCCACGACGGGCTGGGAACAGCGGCGACAACCTTGATTAGCGTCAAGTCTCCGGTCGAGAGATCAACACTGAAGAGGTAGATGCCCTGACCGTTCGGTGTGTACGCGCCGACATACGCCAGAATCGTCGGGGTAGTCTTTTTCGCCCAGGCGGGTACCCATTGGGCCGCAGCGGCAGCCGTGGCCAGGGCCGCCGTCCCCTTCAGCAGTCCGCGACGCGAGATTCCGCCCACGGCATCGTCTCGAGATTGCAAAGCTTTCGTGTCCATTGGAATCCTCCTTGCGAGCCCGCGATTCGAAATCCGGCCATAGGTGAAACAACCGGTAGGCTACCAACGCACGAAACGTACCGCTTAAGGATCAAACTCTGATTTCAAGCACTTACTTTCGTGGACTGGGGGACGACCAAGGAGAAGTGTAAAGAGATCCGACAAGCGCTGGCCTGACGAAGGTCGCTCGAAAGATGGCGCGGCAATCCGGCCCGCATGGCTCGCAGGACCGAGCCAAATGCGGAGCACAGTCTTCGGCGCTTACTTGCTCGCGGCCGTCAGGAGGTTGAGCAGCTCGCCCGCCTGCTTGTTGCGCACGTTCATCCGGATCAGAATGTCGGGCGCGTGCACGGTTTGGCCGTAGTAGGCGCGGTTCCACGCATCGGACGTGGAGACAACCGTGCCGTCAAGATTGAGCCCGCCGTAGATGCCTTTGGCTCTGCTGAAGGAAACGAAGTCCGCCGTGAGATCCGACTGCGCCCCCGCACCGACCGGCCCCGCGGCCACCGCGGCGTCGCCACCCAGCTTGACCGAGTCGGCAAGCAAGGTGTTCAGCCCCTTTTCGGTCATCACCAGGGTGACGACCTCGGACACCGAGATCCCGGCCTGGAAGCCAATGCTCGCCGTGGCAAGCGTGTAGAACGCCGGGCCGACCCACTTGCCGGACTTCGCATCGCGAGCAAGGACGACGGCGCGTCCGCCGGAACCGCCGAGGATGAACCCGGCCTTGGCAATCTGCGGCGCGACCACGACGGCCTTGGCGCTTTTCAGGTTGCGTTGCAGCCAGGTCATGTCGGGGTCGCTCAGAAAGTTCGCGAGCGTGCTGGTCGCATTGGCGACGAGGTTGCGCTGGTCGGCCTGCGCGAGAACCATCGGTGCGGCCAATATCGCCCAGACGGTAAGGACCAGCAGCGCGCTGGCGCGGCGCGAGACGAAGCGGGGCATGGCGAGGATCCTGTTCGGGGGACGTCTCTGAAAAGCCCAGATCGGGCGGAGCGCCATTGTATCAACCGCGATCTCGGGGCGCTTCCGTCGGCCGACCCGGTCCCGATACACCTCCGATCAGGACGGGTCCCGCACGAGCGCGTCCCGGAGCTCGGCGCGCCAGGTGTGATTGGCCGGGTCGAAGATCCCGAAGTGCGAGGCAAGGTCCCAATAGGCCCATTTGAAGCCGCGCGCTTCGATCGCCTTGCGTACGAGCTCCGTGTAGCGCACGCGCGAGGCGTAGTCCGCCTTGTCGTAAGAGCCGAACTCTCCGATCCATATGGGCCGCATGTGCCAGCGCGACCACGTTAGCGCGGAATCCAGTCGGCGCTCGATCTCGGCGCGTTGCTCCGCGCTGCAGCAAGAAACGTTCGACCACGCGTCGGCGCCCTTGACCCAGGACGCGCCCTGGTGCGTGAATTGGTAGGGCTCGTAGAGGTGGACCGTCGCGATGATCTCTCGGTCAAAAAAAGGAAGGTCCAGGTCCCACAGATTGTCGGTCTTGTCGTATCCGGCCGGGCCGATGATCACCGGGCGCGTGGGATTCGACACTCGCACTGCCTCCAGAGCTCGCCGCGCCAGACGATTCCATGCGTCCGGCTTCAACCGGCCATGCGGCTCGTTGTAGAGCTCGAAGAAAAGGCGATGGGGATCCGCACTCGCATATCGCTCCGCGATCTGCGTCCAGATGGCGACGAAGCGGTCCTCGAGCACCGCGTCGTCCACGCGTTGCTCGTTCCGGTCGAGCGCGTCGCCATCCAGCTGCCGGTAGTGATGCAGGTTGAGGACGAGCTTGAGGTTGCGTCCGAACGCCTGATCGATCGCGAAGTCGACGCGCTTGAAGAATGACTCCTCGATCCGATAAGGCGCGGTTGGCGCCGCATGGTTCGACCACCGCACGGGCAGCCGCACCGTGTTGAAACCGGCTTCCTTGGCGCGAGTGAAGAACTCCTCGTCGAGGCGAAGCCCCCAGTCGCCTTCGACCGGGGCTTCCAGCATGTTGCCGAAGTTGATGCCGCGGCCGAGGCTCCCGCTGGCAGCCTGGGCTGTGCTCAACCAGAACGCGGCCCACACCGAGCCCGCGACGAAACCGAGGACGGCAACTGCGAGTGCGATTACACGGACGCGGACGCGGGGCAAGCTTAGCTAGAAGCCGTTATAGCCCACGCCAATGAATGGCTGATCCTTCTCGGCCCATATCGCGCCCGCGCGGAGGAACCACTTGCTCGATCCCAGGTTATAACGCACGGCTGCCGTCGTGTGGTGATGCCCGGTCTCGTTGTAGTGGCTGACCTCGAAGCCCAGCGGCGAATCCGCGAGGTTGTATTGAGCGAGCCCGAAGGCGCCCTTGCGGAAAGTCGAGAGCTGCGCGAGTAGATAATAGTTTCCACCCGGCGCCGGACCCGAGAGTTCGGTCTGCCCACGCAGCGACGCCGCACTCTTGTTCTCGTCTTCGCTGACAAATCGGTTGCCGCCTGCCCCGGCGCCCACCGACCACTTGTGGTCTCCGTTGGTGAGGCCCCAGCGATACATGTAGCCCACCGAGGCGCTCCAGCCATCCTTCCAGTGCGTGTAAGCCGCGGTCAGCAACGGATCCGGTTTCGGCTGGCCGTAGGGCAGGGCCTTCACCAGAACGAGCGTTTGCGTATCGGAAGAAACATCTGCCTGCCCGAAGTCGATGATCTGCGGAGACATCTGTGCAGACGCCGCGGCCGGACATGCGGCCGCTGCCACGATCAAGAGCGTTTTCTTCGAGTTTCTTATTATTGCGAGCATCGATCCATCCTTTCAACGAATCAAACAACCTCCTTCTCTGGACAACCTACCGGCCGATCGGTAGGGCCTTTTCCCCCGCCTTGCGGCAAGGATACAGAACGCTTTCGCGGCTGGCGAGACCGTGGTGCAGGCGCCGGGCGCCCGCGGGATCAGGATCTCCTCGACAGGGCGCCCAGTCCGAACATGTG
>VBCL01000031.1:10478-12043 GCA_005888865.1 Betaproteobacteria bacterium
ACCAGCGTGGACAGCAGATGGGCGCGAGCGCCGGTATTGGGAAATTGCAATGCCCCATCGGGCGAGACGTTGGCGAGAACCGAGCGCCGGCCATCCGCGCCGGTCCGCACCAGAACACCCGTCGGCGCCGGAAACGCGGAAGTTGGCAGCAACGCGTCTTCCCGTAGCTTCCACCCCGCGACCGACCGTGCGCCTCTATTGTTGAGAAGCGCGAACCCGTCGGATTCCCGCAGGCGCACTTCGAGTCGGGGATCGGTCTCCATCGCGTGCGTGGCGCTGCTCCACAGCACCGCCAGCACGGCGAGAAGCCGGAGCAGGTTGAGCGCCGCCCAGAACATCGACACCGAGACGTACGGGTCATCCCACCGTCCGTACGGACCGCTGATCAGCGCGGCCAGCGTGAAGATGGCTGCGGCGCCTACCACGACGCCCATCCACCGTTCGGTCGACTTCTTGTTGCCGCGGCCCTTCGGGGTTACGTGAAAAGTCATGTCGCGGAACGGAAAGATCAGATCGCGGATGACGTTGGGCGCGATGCGAATCCCGACGACATCCCCCCAGATGCTGTTCAGCAGCGGGGACCAGCGATGCCTGAACACGAAGGCCGCCAAGCCTCCCATGCCAAGGATCATCGGCCCCTGATACTTCAGCAGATCGCTGATGGCGGCATTCTCCAGCGGCAGCCACGCGTAGAGCAGATAGAGCTGGGGAATGATGAGGCTGGCGATTCGAACCAGCGGAGAAACGATCCAATAGAGCGGCATGAAGGCGAGCCGCTCGCGCAGTCGAAGCCCCGGCGCGCGAAGCCCGGAGCGCAGATAAAGCAGTTGAATCGCGCCCCGCGCCCAGCGGCATCGCTGCACGAACATCGCGTGAAGCGTCTCCGGTGCGAGTCCCGTCGCCACTCGCGCGTCGACGAATTTGGTCTGCCAGCCTTTCTGCCGCAGGTGCACCGATAGGAGGATGTCCTCGGTAACGCTTCCCGACGGCAGTCCCCCGGACTCCTCGAGCGCGGCACGCCTGATGAGCGCGCACGTTCCGCAGAAGAAGCTGAACCCGCCGCGGTCCCGCGCGGGAAGAATGCGTTCGAAAAACAGGGATTGGTCATCCGACACCTGGCCGCCGGTTCCGAGCGAGCGCATGACCGGATCGTCGTTGTAGAAATGGTGCGGTGCCTGGGCGATCGCCACGGACGGATCGCCCATCGCAGGCACCAGGCGCTGGATGGCCTGGGGATGGGCGAGAAAGTCGGCGTCGAGCATCAGGATGAAGTCACCGTCGGTCTTGCCGAGTGCGTGATTGACGTTGCCGGCTTTCGCGCCCTTGTTGTCCGGGCGTGTGATCCAGCGCACGCCCAGCTTCTCGCACAACTCGCCGAGCCAGGGTCGGCGTCCGTCGTCGAGCACATACACCGTCGTCTTTCCTTCCCATTGCAGACGTGTCGTGGCGAGGATGGTGCGCTCGAGGATCTCCGGGCCCTCGTTGACCGTCGGAATGAACACGTCCACGCTCGCATCCTCGAGATGGGCGAGCACGTCCCTCGGCCGGCTTCGAGTCCGATCGGC
>VBCL01000404.1 GCA_005888865.1 Betaproteobacteria bacterium
GTAGTGACCCATGCAAGCGAAGGTTCACAGCGAATCCGATGTCGTCGTCGCCGGCGGCGGTCCCTCGGGCCTGATCGCCGCGATCGCTGCGGCGCGCGCCGGCGCGAAGACCGTGCTCGTCGAGCAGTACGGTTTTCTCGGCGGGATGGCCACCGCCGCATCGGTCGGCCCATTCTCGCCCTTCCACTACGACGACCAGCAGATCACGATGGGCATCCCGCAGGAACTGGTCGAGCGGCTGATGGCCGCCGGCGGAAGCACCGGCCACCTCAAGTGCGTGCCCGAATACGGCTCCGGGTCGTATATGGCGTATTTCGACCGCGAGGTCTACAAGACGGTCGCGTTCGACATGTGCCTCGAAGCGGGCGTGCGCCTGCTGCTGCACTCCTTCGTCGCCGATGCGGTGGTCGACGGCAAGGTCGTGCGCGGGATCGAGGTCACGAACAAGTCGGGCCGGCAGCACGTGCTCGGCAAAGTCACCGTGGATGCCACGGGTGACGGCGACGTGGCGGCGCGCGCCGGCGCCGAAGTGAAATGGGGCCGCGAGTCCGACCAGCTCGCGCAGCCGATGACCATGTTCTTCGAGATGGCGAACGTCGACGTCGACAAGGTCATCGCCTACATCGAGGCGAACCCGGACGACTTCGAATGGACCTCGAGGCTCTATTCGCGCACCCCGCTGCCGAAGAGCATCAACCAGACCTACTTCGTCGCGCAGGGGTTCAGGAAGTCGGTCGCCGAAGCGAAGGCGAAGAACGAGCTCAATATGGGCCGCGACACGGTGCTGCTGCAGAGCACGATGCGCGAGGGAACGATCGTTTTCAATTCGACCCGCGTGGGGAAGCTCAAAGGCACCGATGCCGACGATTTCACCAAGGCGGAGATCGAAGGGCGCCGTCAGGCGATGTCGCTCGCGGCGTTCATGAAAAAGTACGTGACGGGCTTCGAAAACGCCTACGTGTCATCGACCGGCATCCAGATCGGCGTGCGGGAGAGCCGCCATGTCGTCGGCGACTACGTGCTGCAGAAAGATGACGTGGTGGAAGGGAAGCGCTTCGCCGACGTGATCGCGCGCGGCTTCTTCCCGGTCGACATTCACGATCCGTCGGGGTCGAAGGGCTACCACGCCGGCGGCAGCACCTGGATCAAGCCGAAAGGTCCGTACGATATTCCGCTGCGCTGTCTCATGCCGAAGGGCATCGAAGGCTTGTTCCTCACGGGGCGCAACATCTCGGCCTCGCACGAGGCGCACGGAAGCTTGCGCGTGCAGGGCACGGCATTCGCCATCGGTCACGGCTCCGGCGCGGCGGCTGCGGTCGCGGCGCTTTCCGGTGTGTCCACGCACGCCATCGACTATCGCAAGGTTCAGAAGCTACTGCTTTCGCAGCATGCCAACCTGGAGCTCGAGGGCATTCCGGCAGACGCGACGGCGTAATCTGGGAGTTGAGGCATCATGGCATCGGTCAGTTTCAACCGCATCGAAAAAGACTTCGGCTCGACCAAGGTCATCCACGGCATCGGCTTCGACATCAGCGATGGCGAATTCATGGTGCTGGTCGGCCCCTCGGGCTGCGGCAAGTCGACGCTGCTGCGCATGCTGGCGGGGCTCGAGGAGATCTCCGCCGGCACGATCGCGATCGACGGCAGGGTGGTCAACGACATGGAGTCGAAGGACCGCGACATCGCCATGGTCTTCCAGAGCTACGCGCTGTACCCGCACATGACGGTGGCCGACAACATGGCGTTCAGCCTGAAGCTCAGGAAAGCCGCGCCGGCGATGATCGAGGAGCGCGTCGCGAAAGCGGCGAAGATCCTCAACCTCGAGCCGTATCTCAAGCGCTACCCGCGCGAGCTCTCGGGCGGGCAGCGACAGCGGGTGGCGATGGGCCGCGCCATCGTGCGCGATCCCAAGGTGTTCCTGTTCGACGAGCCGCTGTCGAACCTCGACGCCAAGCTGCGGGTGGCCATGCGCGGGGAGATCAAGGCGCTGCACCAGCGGCTGAAGACCACCACGGTGTACGTGACGCACGACCAGGTCGAGGCGATGACCATGGCGGACCGGATCGTCGTCATGCACGACGGGCGGGTGGAGCAGATCGGCACCCCTCTGGAGCTCTACGATCGGCCGGGGAACCTGTTCGTGGCGCAGTTCATCGGGTCGCCGGCGATGAACGTGATCGAGGGCACTGTTCGACGCGCCAACGGCGCGGCGCACGTGGAGGCGGGTGCGGGGATCCGCTGGCCGCTCGGCAACGCCTCGGGTGGCGATGGGCAACGGGTCGCGTACGGCATCCGGCCCGAGCACCTGACGCTCGCCAGTGCGACCGCGGCAGGGGCGGTCGCCGGTGAAATCATCGTGGTCGAGCCGACGGGAGCCGAAACCGAGCTTCTGGTGCAGGCCGGCGAGGCGCAGATCGTGCTGGTCACGCATGGCCGGCCGGTCGTGAATCCGGGGGACAAGATCGGGCTCGCCGTCGACCCCGCCATGGTCCACGTGTTCGACAAGGCGAGCGGGCAGCGGATCTGACGAGCATGCTTTGGGTCGGGTCGTTCGTGTCGGGCGGCGATCTGTTCGGCACAACTCCGACCGTACAGGATGATTTCGCTTGGGTCATTGTGGCCATCGTCGCGTTGTTCCCCTTGCCTCTTACCATCGAGGACGTGGTAACGACGGCCTCGCCGCTACCCGCCAGCCCCCGCGACGCGGCAGGCACGGGAGTTGCA
>VBCL01000405.1 GCA_005888865.1 Betaproteobacteria bacterium
GGTCATGCTCAGGTCACCAGTGGCCTGCCGAGCGCGGACAGGCGATCGACGTAGGTGGGGTCACCATCGGGCAATCCGCGCGCGTAGGGCCATCGGACGACGGGCCAGCGGGCCGATGGTTCACGTGACGTCTGTTCTGCTTCATTGTGTTCGCCCCTTTCAGGAAAAATGTGGCGAGAAATGACGCGCGTAGTCAGGTGCGATGCACTGACTCAGAACAACTGATGGAACACATCTACGTCGCGGTCCACCGGCCGGATGACCGCGAGGAACCGTGGTCCGCGCACCGTTTTCGTCGAGCCACGCAAAGATTGCATGCCGGACGCGCGGCCCGGACCGTCACGTCGCAGGAGCTCCCGACAGCCGAGTGAAAAACGTTTGTAGGCTTTAACGGAGTCTCCCGGTTCTGCGGCGTCGCCATTCGGCGATGTCGTGTCGGGCACCGCCGGAACGGTATTGTGCATCAGGCACCTATTGAAGTGCGAGAGACCGCAGTCGCGAACGTCTCCCGATGGCATCGGCGATGCTTCCGTCGCGACGCAGAATAGTGCGGATCGCCGGAGGGGCCGTTGACCAAGCGGATACGAGGACGGGTCGCGCAGGATTTGCGCGCGTGCGGAAGCGGCCGCTGGCTCTCGGATCGTCACGTCTTCCGGGATCCGGTGCGTTCTATCTATTCAGTGACCTGCCTGGCCCATCTCGCCCTCGGGTCGATCGTCAGAACGCTCCGAGGAGTTCGTCAATCCGCCGTTGATGGAGGTTCATCGTGAAGATCAGATCGCTGCTCATCATCAGTCTCGTCGTGGGAATCGCCAGCGTAGCCGCGCCGGCGGTACGCGCCGATGGGCTCTCAGACCTCGGCTTTCAAATGGGAGGATCGATCCTGACGCTACCGCCGGCGCAGCTGGCTGATCCGCCACCGCAAGGGGCGGCAAAGGAACCGCTGTTCGACAACCCGGTGTTTACGTGCCAGACCGGCGCGATCCCGACTCTCACGGAGTTCGGCTTTGTGATCCTGAACACGCATGGGCCTGCGGATGCGACCGGGAAGGATTCCGTCGTCAGCATCGAGGTCGCCATCAAGGGCGGTATCCCCAACGCGACGTATCAGATCTTCCTGGCACAGGATCCCGGTAACTGCCCAAACATGGTCTCGGTGGGCACGGCCACGACGAACGCTCAGGGCAACGGCAACGGACACGCAGAGGTATCCAGGATTTCGACGGCGACGAGGTTCTGGGTCGCGGCCGTCGACCTGGCGGACTTGTTCGCTCCGCGTTCCATTCTGGCGAGTCCGGCGGCGACGCTCGACTAGGCACGCGGCTGACGTCGAGGCAACATTCAAGGGGGCGCGTTCGGCCCGATTTCGTCCGGCCGCGCCCCCGTGAACGTTTGCTCGCGCCTGATTCTGCTCCACTCTCCCCGGCCCTTGCGGAGGCCGGCTCGCCTTGGGACACTCGCCGCCGATGCCCCCGCCGCCACCTCGAGCCCCATGATCACGGATCCCGTTCAGGGCGCCGTAGCGCGTCGTCGACGAATCCTCGTCGTCGACGACATCGAAGATAGCCGGGAGTTGTATGCCTTCTATCTGAATCACGTCGGCTATCACGTCACGGTCGCGCTCGATGGCGAGACAGCCATCGAGCTCGCCCAGCAGCAACGGTTCGACGTCATCGTGATGGACCTTGCGATGCCGAAGATGGATGGCGTGGAGGCCACGCGCCGACTCAAGACCGACGAGCGCACCCGACAGATCCCTATCATCATCGTGTCGGGTCACGCGATGCAGGGCCTCGCAGGTGCCGCGCGAGCGGCCGGCGCGGAGGGCTACTGCATGAAGCCGTGTTCGCCGGAGACCCTCGAGCGCGAGATCGAACGCGTGCTGGCCGGCGGGTCGGCTCCACGGCCTGACTGAGATACCAGCCGTGGTGGCGTAGGGGCGCCGGGTCAGGCCTCGGGCTGTGCTGGAGCCGAGGCCCGACCCGGCGGACGAGTGAACGGCTAGAACGCGATCCCGATGCTCTGGTTGAACATCTTCACCTGCTCGGTGGTGACCACGACGGGCCCCACACAGGCCATCGCCTTGCTGGGCGCCGTGAAGTTCGTGGTCGGCGCCCAGGACACGAGAATCCCGTAGTTCCCCGAGCTCAAGCCCGTCACGACGAAGTCGTAGCTGTGGGCGGAGAGCGTCGTCTCGTTGAAGTCGAACGTGCACGGCACCAGGTCGGTGCACGCGGCCAAGAGGCCGAAGAGGTTCGTGCTGATCTGCGTGAAACGGTCGTCGTACGTGACCGGCGCGCCGGGGATCACCCTCGGAGCGGCCTGACCGCTCAACGGCGTGACGGTCACCGAGAACTGGATCGCCGCCTGTGCCAACCCGGTCGTGATCGCATCACCGAACTTGCCGGACA
>VBCL01000413.1 GCA_005888865.1 Betaproteobacteria bacterium
TCCGGTCCGATTCTGAGGACAGATCGGAGCTAAATAATACATTTCCGGGGCGGGCGGCTCGTAATGAAGCCGCAAGATCAGGATCGCGTCGCCGGAAAATACCCGAGGTCGCGCGTCATGTTTCCTCCCCAACCTATCAGCCACTAACGTCGGAAAATGCCGCTCTCGATCTCGTCGACCACGCGGCGGCGTCCTTCACAGGTGCAACGCTTATCGCGCGGCCTCCGCCACCCTGGGTGCGCGACGGCGCGCTCTCGGCCGCGGCCGTGCCATGCGATGGCCGGCGAGCGTTGTCGACGCAGCCGCTTCAAGGTCGTGCGGCCCGTGTGCTTGCCATTGCGCTCCCGTCCGGCACCGTGTTCTGGAACTTCAAGCTGCGCGAAGGTATGAAATTCTCGGACGCCACCGCGTCCCCGTCCGGCGCCTTGTTCTGGAACAGGATGGTCACGTGCACCGATTCCTCGTCACGCGACGTGCTGACGGTGCCCGGCGCGTGTGTGGCCAAGCGCAACATTCTCGCGTTGCGGGGCAGCATCTCTGCGACGAAGCCGCGGACGCCACGGCCGATGGCGTACTCCTGTAGGCGGGCCTGCAGGGCCGTTCCGAGGCCTTGTCCCTGCCACTCCGGGGCTACCATGAAGGCGATTTCGGCGAGGTTCGTCGTCGAGTTCAGGAAGTAGCAGGCACTTCCCACGACCACCTCGCTTTCGCGCGGCCCAGTCACGGCCAGGAAAGCGACCTCGGTCTCGTGGTTGACGTTGCACAGCGTCTGCAGTTCCGCATAGGAGAGCGAACGCACCCGCCGGAAGAACCGCGTATAGACCTGGTCTGGCGTGAGACGGTGAAACTGCGCCTGCAGCGCGCCCGCGTCGGAGGCGCGAGCCGGCCGGATCAGGACCGTGACGCCGTTCTTGAGCTGCACCGTGCGCTCCTCGTGCACGGGATATGCGGCCTGCGAGGCCAAGTATTGTTCGGGCAGGACGTAGCCCAGGCGCTTGGCCGCCGCCAGCAGATCCTCGCGGCAGTTCGGATGCGCCACGTCGATCAGTGCCAGCGCCCGTTCTCGGATCGACTTTCCGAACAGGTATGCAATGCCGTATTCGGTAACAACGTAGTGCACGTCCGACCGCGCGATTCCCACCCCATCGCCGGTTTCCAGCAAGGGCTTGATCCGCGAGGTGCCGTCGTCGGTGGTGGATGCCAGGCAGATGATCGGCTTGCCGCCGGGCGATCGCGCCGCGCCCCGGATGAAGCCGGCCTGCGTGGAGACGCCGCCGTAGAACTCGCCTTCGAACTGGTCCACGCAGACTTGGCCCGTCATATCCACCGCGAAAGCCTGCGTGATCGAGACCATCCGGGCGTTGCCAGCCACCTCCTGCGGGTCGCAGACTTGGTCGATGGGCAGGAACGCGAGCAGCGGATTGTCGTCCACGAAGTCGTAGAGCCGCCGCGTTCCCAGGCAGTAGCTGGCGACGATCCGGTCGCGATGGCGCGTCTTGCGGCGATTCGTCACCACGCCTGCCTCGACAAGGTCGACGACGCCGTCGGTGATGACGTCGCTGTGAATGCCGAGGTCGCGGCGGTCCTTCAGGTGCCGCAGCGCCTCGTTGGGGACGCGGCCGAGCCCGATCTGCAGCGTGGAGCCGTCGTCGATAATGGCAGCGATGTAGCGTGCGACCCGCTCCGCGATCTCGTCGGCCAGAGGATGGCGATACTCCGTCACGGGCGTGTCGACGCTCACGAAGGCGTCAAACCGGTCGAGGTGGACGAAGCTCTCACCGTGGGTGCGGGGCATCGCCGGGTTTACCTCAGCGATGACGTGGCGTGCAACACGCAGGACCGCGGGGGCGAGATCCACCGACACGCCGAGACTTACGAAGCCGCGCCGATCGGGAGGGGAGACCTGAAGCAGCGCCACGTCGATCGGCAGCTTTCCACTTGCCAGGAGCTCCGGCACGTCCTCCAATGAGATGGGCACGTAGTTGAGCCGCCCGCTGCCGGCCAGGCCGCGCAGGTCGCTGCCGACGAAGAACGCGCGGTGGCGGTAGCGCGTATGTGGAACGCCCGCCTCCTCCGGTACGGCCGACGTCGTCACGAAGCTGACGAACTCGAGATCGGCCGGGCCCGGGCTCATCGCCTCGAGCGTGGCGAGCAGTTTGCGCGGCGCGGCACAGCCGGTGCCCAAAAAAATCCGGCTCCCCGGCCTGATCGCCGCGAGGGCTTGCTCAGCGCTCACAAGCTTCGAGCCGACGTCGGCGGCTCCCTGATTAACCGACCCGCTCATCCTGCCTCGTTGCGCTCGCTTTGTCGAAAGAGACCGAGCGCTCCCATACGCCATCACCCGATATTCGCAGATGGCTAGGGCACGGGAATGTACGCGAAGATTGTCACTATCTACTCATCGTAGCAAGACTGAGCCCGTACTCAAGACCGAGGCGTCGAACTTTTCGTCTCGTTCTTCGGCAACCAGACCCCTCGTCGGGGTAGCTGTCATGTTGCGCCAGTTCACTCGAAGTCCAAAAATCGTATCGGCTTTTGGCTGACGAGAGGGCGGTGTATGATAATTCTGATGATGTAGCTAAAGCTATATTTGAAAAAACGGGGCGCTCCACGCGGGGGCGCCGTATTCGCATTCTCGGTGCCGCCGCTGTTTGTCCCGGTTCGATGGACAGTATGAAGGGGCTCAGAACGACATGAAGGGCTCAGAACGACCCAACCTGCCTTCGGCGCGTGTGCCGCTATTCACAGGGCTCGACGACGCTACCATAGAAGACATTTTTTCGTGTATGCAATCCAAGCGATATGCGGCCCAAGGCGATCCGAGCGACAGTTTATTTCTGCTACGCAGCGGCGTTGCGCAGGCATTCTTGAACTCGTTAACCGGCTCCAAAACAAT
>VBCL01000414.1 GCA_005888865.1 Betaproteobacteria bacterium
GGTCGCGTGGTGCCTCGCTGCTAAGACGGTGGGAAAGTCGAGTGTGACCCTACTTTCCTCGGGGTGCTTCGCTGCTACGACGGAGGGAAAGTCGAGTCTGACCCTACTTTCCGGAAAGTCGAATCTGACCCTACTTTCTAGGCGAGTCCGCGATTCTGCAGGTACTGCACGAGCGCCATGCGGCCGCTCACCTTGAGCTTCTCGTAGACGTGATGCAGGTGAAGCTTGGCGGTGCCTTCGGTGATCGAGAGCTTCTCGGCGATTGCCTTGTTCGGCATTCCCTTCACGGTCATGCGCGCGATCTGGAGCTCACGGGGAGTGAGTGCCTTGGCGACGTCGTGCGTGCCCGCTTCGCGCTGGAGGAGCTTCTCGACCGCGTGGGTGGCGTATCCGTTCTCGAGCCAGCGCCGGCCGGCGTGGACTTCGCGGATGCAATGCACGAGGAGCCTCGGCGCCATGTCCTTCAGGACGACGCCGTCGAACACATCGTCCTGGCCCGCCGCGGTCAGGATGACGACTCGCGTGGGCAGCTTCTCGCGAGTGATCTCGCGAAGCACGGCCAGTCCGTCTCTCCCCGGCATGCGGATGTCGAGCACCGCGATGTCGGGATGATGCTGGCGTACGGCATCGAGTGCCTCGTCGCCGTTTCTGGCCTGAGCGACGATCTCGAAATCCGGCTCGAAGGAAAAGACCTGCTTCAGCCCGTCGAGAACGACGGGATGATCGTCGGCGACCACCAGGCGGATGGACATGGTGAGTACCCGCCGGCCCGTGGGGTCAGCGGTCGGACCCGCTTCGAGAAGAGCGCCGCGGCGAATGCTGAGCGCGTGGCAGGGTGACGTCGATCTCGGTGCCGGACAGCTCCGACGTGAGAGCCAGCTCGCCGCCGAGCAAGCCGACTCTCTCCCGCAGTGATCGGGGCCCGATTCGACGCGCGGCCAGCTCGGCGTGGTCATAGTGCCCGCGGAACGGGAAGCCGCAGCCATCGTCCGACACGATAATCCGCACGGGATCCGAGCCCGTATCGAGCGTGACGGTGGCGCGCACAGCGCGCGCATGCGCGTGGCGCCCGGCGTTGGTGAGAGCCTCCTGGACGATGCGGTAGATTTCGTCGCCGAGCGTTCGTGGAATCGTGCCGGCGCCCTCCACGCTCAGGTCGACCTTGAATCCCCATTGCCACTCGGCACGCTCGCGCAGCTTTTCCAACGCGGCGGCCAGATCGGCGCCAGTGGCGATCGAGGCCGAGGTCGCGGGCTGCAACCTTTCGATCCAGCGACGGAGCTCGCGCTGCTCGACGGCGATCACTTCTCCGACTGCGCGCAAGTGCTCCTGTGCCGCCTTGGGGTCGATGTCGATCAGACGCGAAATCGCCTCCAGTTGGAGCGCGGCGCCCGCGAGCGACTGCAACACCCCGTCGTGCAGCTCGCGGGCCAGGCGCATCCGCTCGTCGAGCTCGAGTTTGTCCCTGGAGAAGAACCGGTTCACCTCCGCGGTCGCCTGGCGGCCGGCGCCTTCCAGAATTCGGTCGTCCTGGGAAAACAGGGCGGGCTTAGTCATCAGTCTATCCACCTCTCCGGGTTATCCGTCGCGGAAACGCCGCCGGCCCCGTTCAATGCATGTGACCATCGGCGGAATGGCCTTGCGCCATCTGCCCGGTCGCGTCGCGACGCATTGTTCACCGCTTGCGGGATCGGGTCAAGTTACGGTCCTGCCGTGCCTCGTTCGCGCTTCCAGCGTGCACCAAATCGTCGCCCAATGATGATCTCTTCGACGCAATTTGTTCAGTACATCCTATGTGAATATTCACACTAATAAGTAGGGTCAGACTCGACTTTCCAATAAGTAGGGTCAGACTCGACTTTCCGAAAAGTAGGGTCAGACTCGACTTTCGAAGTCGAGCGGCAAACCCTCAGGGATGAAGCGGCCTGGTAAGGTAGGATGGTTGGATGCGCGTCCGCTTTCAACGTCTTCGCATCATCGTTCTTGCCGTCGCGGCGATCGCGGTTGCCATGGGTGCGAATGGCCAGGGACCGGCGTATCCATCGCGGGCATCCCGAATCATCGTTCCCTACGCGCCGGGCGGCGCGACGGACACGCTTGCTCGAATCCTTGCCGCAGGGCTCGGCACGGCCCTGGAACAATCATTTTCGGTTGAAAACCGCCCGGGCGCATCGGGCACGCTTGGCCTCGAGCTGGCCGCCCGCGCGCCCGCGGACGGGCACACCTTGGTATTGATCAACAGCAGCCACGCGGGCTGGAGCGCGCTCGGTGGCAAGACGTCGGTCGACGTGCTGCGCGATTTCACGCCCGTCGCCCTCCTCGGCTCTTCGCCGGTGCTGATCGCCTCGAGCTCTCGCGTCGGTGCGAAGACGCTCGATGATCTCGTCCGGCTGGCGCGGGCGCGCCCCGGGACCCTGACCTACGCCACCTGCGGTGTCGGAACCGCAGGACACGTCGCCGGAGAGATGCTCAAGATCGCCGCTGGAATCGACTTGCTCCACGTCCCTTATCGGGGCTGCGCGCCCGCGGTCCAGGATGCGCTTGGTGGCAGGGTGGACCTCGTGATCACCAGCGCGACGAGCGGGCTTTCGCACATCGGTCCCGATCGGTTACGAGCGCTTGCGGTGACGTCGTCACGGCGCCTGGCCACGGCGCCCGAGTTGCCGACGGTGAACGAGCTCGGTTATCCAGCGGTGGCGATTCAAGTCTGGCATGGCCTGCTCGTGCCCGCCAACACTCCACACGAAGTCGTGCAGCGCCTTCAGGACGAGACGCTGCGAGCCCTGCGACAAGACGAGAATCGATTGCGCCTGATGCAAGTCGGAATCGATGCATCGTCCGGCACCGGCGACGAGTTCGCGACGTTGTTCAGAAGCGACGTCGAGAAATA